>NZ_CP059973.1:3637950-3941112 GCF_009193295.2 Bacteroides luhongzhouii
TTTTCCCTTTTGTTTTTGGAGGTTCTCTTTTTGCTTTGCTTAATGGGCAGATGCAAGCCTACATATATAATGATTTTCATGCGGGTTATTGGTTTCTTTGGAGTTTGTGGCACTGCTGGTTGCTGTTTGCTCTTATGCTGAAGATTATTGAATGGCTGAAGATAAAGTATGGGGTTCTACAGATTGGGGTGTTGCTACTTCCTTTTTTGATTTCAAAATTGTTCAATGATTCCACTCCTTACGGACTTTCATTTTCTTTTACTTTTGCTTTTTATCGTTTCTTTATCCTGGGATACATGATAGGCAAATATAAATGGATGGAAAGTTGGTTGTCTAAAGAGTTTGTACAAGCTATATGTTTGATTCTGTTTGTGCTTTTCTACTGTATGGCTGATAGTGCTTTTGTAAAAGCTTTGCCCATGACGGTAGTGCAAGTGTTGTTATGTCTCGCATTCTTTTCTCTATTGAAGTACATTTACCTGGTTTGTAACCATAAAGTAGGTAGATATGTTATAGGGGGGGGTAAAAAGTCGTTGCATTTGTATGTTTTTCACTACTATATTATCTACTCGTTTACTTGTGAAGCTTTTAATAATCTGTCTATTGGATGGCAAATGCTTGCTGCATGCTGTGTCTCTTTTCTGATCATACTTCTGACATTGTCGTTTGCTTGTTTATTTGAAAAAAACAGATTTCTATCGTACTTATTTTTAGGAAAAATAAAACAATGAAAATAGCATTTTATCTACCCAATAAGAACTTGAAGGAGGTGGATTGTCATAATCTTGAAGAGGGTAATCCGGGTATTGGAGGTACAGAGTATATTATTCAATCCACAGTACACTATATACGTAAATTGAGACCTGTGGGGATTGATATTGTTGTGGGCGTGGAGGATGATACAAATATATCTGTTTCAATACATCCCATCGTTAAAGTTTGTTCTATCACGGATTTAATAGAACAAACAAATCCGGATTATGTGATATTCAAGTATGTAAATGAAATATATCAAGAAGCTCATAAGGCTGTTGCGACTCGTAAAACTTATTTGTTGCCCTGGGCTCATAACTTTATTAGTCGCAGAAATCTTACTGTTTTGGCGAATGATGATAAAGTGGCACGCATCATCTGTGTGAGCCGTGAACAACTCAATATGTATCGCGATCATAAGGCTTTCTTGAAGTCGGTTTATATTAACAACGGTATGCCCGTTACTTTTTTGGAGAGTGAGAAAGTTACGATACCACCACTAAGTGAACGTCCTCATGAAGTCACTTATATCGGTAGCATAGTTGATTATAAAGGATTCCATCTGTTAGCACAGGCATGGCCGGAGGTTTTAAAGCAAATACCGGATGCGCGGCTGAATGTAATAGGAAGTGGAAAGCTCTATGATCGTACAGCTCAATTGGGAGACTATGGCATTGCCGAAAAGGATTATGAAAAGCAATTTATGTCTTATCTGACGGATGATGGAGGAAAGATTATCCCTTCAGTGAAATTTTGGGGTGTACTTGGCGTAGAAAAGAATGATGTGTTGAAACGGACAAGGGTAGGAGTCCCCAACCCTTCTGGAATTAGTGAAACATTCTGTATTACTGCTTTGGAGATGCAGGCAATGGGTGCATTGGTGGCAACTATAGATTTCGGAGGATTTATTAATACAGTATATCGTACAGGAATATTGTACAAACATACTGATGAGTTAGCTGCTAGCATAGTGACTCAAATGAAAAAGAACGAGAATGATTTGGAGGGATTTTTTCATTTTATGAAGGAGAATTTTGCTTTTGAAAAAGTTGCAGAAGATTGGGTTAATTTCTTTGATGACTTAGAGAATAATAAATTTGAGCCTCTTTCTTATATAGATCGTAATGACAATCTAGCGCGTTTGCGTGAAAAAAATCGTAGTGTTAAAGCTGCACTTCCTTGTGGTTATTTGCTTCCTACGATTGATTTATACCGCAGCATTTTAAGAAGGTTGAAACTGTGTTGATATGGATACTCCATTAGTAACGATAATTATTCCTGTATATAATGCGGAACGCTTTTTACGCCCATGTTTAGAGAGTATCTTGGCACAACAATATAACCATTGGGAATTGATAGTGATAAATGATGGAAGTCAAGACCATAGTGTTTCTATATTGGAAGAATATGCCTATCGTGATGATCGAATAAAGGTGATAAGTAAAATGAATGAGGGGGTTTCTATCGCACGGAACATGGCATTGAAGCAAGCTAAAGGTGAATGGGTGTATTTTGCAGATGCGGATGATATAGTATATCCTGAAGCTTTGAAAATGTTAGTTGCAAAAATCTTAGAAGAAGATGTCTCTTTGGTAAAGGCTGATTATAAAGCTATCGGTGAAATGGATGAAGAGTTGTTTGTGAACAAAAAGTACGTGATTCGTGGAAAGCAGGATATTCAAATCTGGGACAAGGAAGACTTTGTGGATAAAATCATAATGGGAGAATATTTCCTGTGGACCTGTCTTTTCAAAATGGATATTATCCGTAATCGAGAAATAGAATTCCTCCCTCATTGTAGATTGATGGAAGATGCAGACTTTTTGATAAGTTATATACTACATAGCAATCGAAATGTATATTTGAACTATCCGATTTATGGTTATCGAAAACATTGCGATGCAGCAACAGTAGGGACTAAAGATTATTCAGAGGATTTATTGATGATTAAAGAACATCTTAGCCCAAATACAGAAAATGCTTTTATAAAAAAGATGATTTCAGAGATTGACGATAACTTACAGTTGATAAAAAAGAAAAATTTTGTCATTGTACAATTTATCAAAATAAAGCGATTGATGAGACGAATAGGAATTTATCTCTCCTATAAACTTTGATTAGAATGAGAAAAGAAACTTTATCTTATGGAATTGAACAACGGAGGTCTTTGGTGAAATGGGGAGAAGTGACCGGCATACTTTCTATTTTCTTACTTCTTCCTCCCTTTATCAGTATTCCTATAATTATTTCATTTTTGGTTACAAAAACTAATACTACGAGAACGCAATATTATACGTATTTCGCTTGTATAGCAGTTTACTTTGCAGCCATTAATGCAACTAAATTACCCAATGGGGATCAGGTGCAATATTATGTAGCTTATATGAATGTGCCTAAAGCTGGTTTCTTGAAATCTTTAGTCTATATTTATGGGGTAGACTTTTACAATAATCCTGAAAGAACTCAAATATCCGGTGAGTTTTTGAATGGCATATATAATTATTTAGGTTATTATCTAACTTTTGGTTATTATCCTTTATTTGCAGCTTTGCTCACTTTCGCAGAGTATTTTCTTATTTTCTTAGGGTTGTATAAGTTCTGTTTAACAATGAAGAAACCACATATACCGATAGTGTGTGGTGTGATTACTTTATCATTCTTCTATCTTTTTTTTAATTATACTCTGCATATTCAAAAGCAGTTTCTGGCACAAAGCATTATGATATACGTTTTAGGAAATTATGCCTATTACGGTAAAATGCGAAAGAAGGATTGGATTATGGCTATTTGTGCTGTGTTTACTCATGCTGCAACGTTGCTCTTTGTTCCTTTCTTAGTTTTCAAACCTTTGCATAGTAGGTTAACGAGAAAAGGATTGCTCTTTATTGGATCAGCTTTCGTTATATTAATTATTATGGGACCTAGTTTAGCATCAGGTATAGCAACAGATAGTAATTCTGCTTTAACGTATGGTGTATCTCGCCTTGCGGCTAGTGAAATTCGTAATGATACTGAATCAGGCCTTGTCTGGTCTCAAATCTTTGTAATAGCTTTTCCCATGGCATTGATTGCTTTTCGAAAATTATGGTTGGAACGTAAAACACTTTCTGATAGTAATGCTTTTATTCTGAATATTATTCTTTTATTGTTACTTACTATAATAGCAATGTTCAGACAACCATTAGCACAGTATCGCTATTTTATGATGTTGTTTGCTTTTATGCCTTTTACTTATCCTTTTGCTCTTAATAATATTAGAAATAGGGATATGCTACTTAAAATGATTGCAGTAGTGATGGTTGTGTGGTTCTACTATCAGTTTGAACTAATTATATGGGATTATGCACCCTTAGTGGATATTATTGTTAAGAGTCCAATATTGCTGTTATTTGATAATTATTATACGGTATAGTAAATATGCATATTTGTTTTGTCTGTCGTGAATATCCACCTTCACTACGAGGTGGGGGGATAGCTTCGTATATTAAAGAAGTAGCACATGGTCTATATGCATTTGGGCATCAAATTACAGTGATTTGTGCATCTGATGATACTCGCCAAGAATCAACGTATGATGAAGGTGTATACGTAATACGTCTTAGGGGGGGGGATTTTCTCATTCCTGAAGTTGAGAAGCCTTCTTTATGGAAGAAGTTTCGTCCTTTCTATCGCTTTTCCAGTTACCGTAAGCACATTGTGATGGCTATAAGGCAGTTAGGTGATGTGGATATAATAGAAGTGCCTGAATATGGAGCAGAGGGGTATTTCTTAGATCAACTGAATATTCCAGTGGTGGTACGATTGCATACACCGATGCTACTCGATCATTATAAATTTTCTCTTCAGCCTTTCTCGAAGGACAATTGGCATTACTATTGGCAAGGAAAAAAGGAGCTCCAAGAGATGGTAAAGGCTGCCTATTTGTCATCATGCAGTACTTCGCTCAAAATATGGGCAGAGCAGTATGTAGGAGTAATGAAAGACAGAACGCAGGTCATTTATAATCCTATCGACGTGAATGCGTGGAGGAATTTTCAGTGGAAAGAAGAACAGCATGAGGTGAAAGAGATTCTTTTTGCTGGTACTATTTGTGATTGGAAAGGGTGTGGCGATTTAGTGGAAGCTTGCCGAATACTTCATCAAGAGGAGGCTTCTTGCCTGTTTCGTTTAAGTCTGGTGGGAAAAACTGGAATTTTTGCGGAACAATTACAAGCTAAGTATGGACATGAACCTTGGTTTAATTTAGTAGGTAAGGTACAACGTGAGGAGTTGATGGAAAGATATACTGCCGCTGATGTAATTTGTTTTCCTTCGTGGTGGGAGAATATGCCTATGGTTTGTATTGAAGCAATGCTTTGCGGAGGAATTGTATTGGGTAGTAGTTCGGGGGGGATGAATGAGATTATTGAGGATGGTAAAAATGGATTTCTGATAGAACCTCGTGATCCTCGACGTTTAGCTGATAAAATAAAGCAGATATTTACTTTATCGGAAGAAGAAAAGACTAATATTTCATTAAGTGCCCAACAGCGTATCAAAGATGTTTTCAGCCTGGATGCGATTATGAAGCAGCAGATAGCTTATTATAAAGAAGTGATAGAAGATTATAAGAAAAAGCAATGAAGATACTTTGGATTTCACCGTGGTTCGGTAATTACCGAATACCGGTATATGAAAATTTGAATAAACTTAGTGGTGGTAATTTCTACTTGATTTGTTCAGAAGAGAATACTTCAGCACTGGTAAGAGGGAAGTTGAAAGCGGTGTTGGGTAATCATGCTATTGTGATGAGTGGTGAACAACGCATGACAATGGGTAGTGATGAATCGGATTTTGCCAATAGTGCATTGGTGATAAAGAAGCAACCGGGGTTGTACAAGGCTATAAAGTCTGTGAAAGCAGATGTGGTTATTACCGAAGGTTTTGGTGGTTGGGCTCCCGCTGGTATTCGCTATGCGGTGACACATCGAAAAAAACTTTGTATGTTCTATGAACGTACAGCATACGTGGAACGTAACTCTCCTACATGGCGGTCGATGTATCGCCGATTGGTAGGTATACCTGTGGATTATTTTCTAATTAATGGTACGCTTACAGAGGAATATTTGAATGAGGTTTTGCACTTCAAGAAAACTCCGAAAGTAAAAGGTTGTATGTGTGCGGATAGTTTTGGCTTATCACAGGCAGTGGAAAAAGTAACTAGTGCAGACAAAGACGCTTTACGTAAAGAGTTAAACTTAAAGAATGGGTTAACTTTTCTTTTCGTTGGTCAGATGGTGGAACGCAAAGGCATAAAAGAATTGCTTGTGGTATGGGGGCAGCATATTACTGAATATCCAAACGATAACTTATTGGTAATAGGTAAGGGGGTTCTGGAAAAGCCACTGAAGGAGTTATATGCGGAGGATGATTCGGTTCACATTATGGGCGGCATCAATTACGATGAACTCTATAAATATTATGCACTTTGTGATGTTTTTATCATGCCTACGCTTGAAGATAACTGGTGTTTGGTGATACCGGAGGCAATGGCATGTGGCAAACCTGTGGCTTGCTCTATTTATAATGGTGGTCATTATGAACTGGTGCAAGATGGGGTGAATGGATATAAGTTCGATCCTTTGAAGCCTGAATTCATAATAGATATATTAGCGAAGTTTCATCAAGCCGATTTGTCGGCTATGGGACAAAAGGCGATTGAAATAGAAAGTAATTATACGCCTGACAAGGCGGCAGCCCGCATCTTTGAGGCTTGTGAAAAAGTATATAAACGATGAAGATTGATTATAGTAATATGCCTAATGAAGCAAGCAAGCTAAACTTTATATTGCGTTATATTTTCAATCAGTTACGTACATGGTATATGTTTCATATACGTTATCCATGGGTGAAATATGAGGGCTTTGTACGAGTAATGAAAGGCACGGGCTTTGCACAGAATATGGATGTACGGATAGGACATAATGTGCAGTTCGGTGATTACTGCAATGTAGCTTCCAATGTGTATTTTGGGAATAATATTCTGATGGCAGGGCGTGTGTGTTTTGTGGGGCGTCAAGACCATACATTTTCTATTCCGGGCAAAACAATCTGGAGTGGTGAGCGTGGAGATAATGGCATTACTATTATAGAGGATGATGTGTGGATTGGTACTGCCGCTATCATCATGAGTGGAGTTACGATAGGGAAGGGGAGCATTGTGGCTGCTGGATCGGTGGTAACGAAGGATATACCGCCTTGTGAGATATGGGGTGGAGTACCAGCGAAGAGGATTCGTGATCGATTTGAAAAGGAAGAAGAGAGAGAATATCATTTAAAACTCCTATGAAGCAACGAAATATAAGTATTGATATTTTGAAATGTTTTGCTGCAATCGTTATCACCAATTCGCATATGGACATACTTTATCCAAAGTTTGGTGCATTGGCTACCGGTGGTGCAATTGGTGATGCTCTTTTTTTCTTCTGTTCCGGGTTTACTTTATTCTTGGGCAGAATGGGACGGTTTGATAATTGGTATAAACGACGTATTAACCGTATTTATCCTACTGTCTTTGCATGGGCTATATTGGGTTCTTTATTATTTGGCTATCATAATGATATAAATAGAGTCCTTTTATCAGGGGGGGGCTGGTTTATTAGTTGCATAATGATATATTATATAGTGCTGTACTTCATACAGCGTTATTTGCTAGGACATTTGAAGTTGGTATTTATGCCGATAGGGGTAGCATGTGCTAGCTATTTTATATTAATTGACACTCCGATGGATTTTAATATGTATGGAGAGGGGTATTTTAAGTGGTTTCATTTTTTTATGTTTATGCTGATGGGAGCGATGATGGGTATTTCACAGCGGAAGCACAAATATCATTTTGTATGGGATGGATTGAAACTAATAGGATGCATTGTAGTATTTTATGCGCTGTATGCTTTTAAAGATATTGCGGTATATAATAAATTTCAGATGTTGACTTGGATTCCATTGTTGGGTACAGTATTCTATTTTTTCAAGTTATGTAACTCTGATTTTATGAAAAAGGCCTATCATCATTGTATAGTAGGCTGGATTATCAAACTGGTTGGTGGCTTGTGCTTAGAGATATATTTGGTGCAAACTTCTTTGTTTACAGATAAGATGAATGCAGTCTTTCCGCTTAACTTAATCGTAATGTTTGCAATTATAGTATTTGCAGCGTATATCTTACGTTGCAGTGCAAGGCTATTTGCACAGACATTCAAGGATATGGATTATGATTGGAGGGCAGTGTTTAAAGCCGTATAAGTATTAAGATGAATCTAACTAAGGAACATTCTATACAAATTAAAGGAGTAGCCATTCTTTGTATGGTATTATTTCATTTATTTGGTTTTCCTGAACGTATTCCAACTAGTGTGCAGTGGATGGGAATGCCTATTATCAAGGCACTTCAGATATGCGTACCTATATATCTTTTTATGGCAGGGTATGGTTTGCAATGTATAGTAGCAAAGGGAACAGTAACATGGATGAGCATTGGAAAACGGTTGAAGAAATTATACCTGTCTTTTTGGTGGGTAGCGATACCATTTATTTCTGTCGGTTGTATTGTAGGATATTATGCCCCTGATGTAAAAAATATCTTTTATAATTTATCGGGGCTTACAACTTCATGCAATGGGGAATGGTGGTTTTTTTCGCTCTATGCGGAGTTACTCGTTTTATTTTACTTTGTCAGTAAGATCAAATTAGGATGGAAAGGTTATCTGCTATTGATGTTGGGTTTATTGATTCTTACAAGGGGTTTAAACTGCGCATTACATCTAGATGAGGAGGTGATTGTGGAGAGGCATCTGAAAATGATATTAATAGATTTGAATATCTTTATGCTGGGCTGTTTCTTTGCTAAATTTAATATTTTCGGATGGCTGCATGAACGATGTTATTGGCTCTATGAAAAAATATACTTGGCTCCGTTACTTCTTGTGATACCGATTTTAGTGAGAGCTTATTTGCCTCTTATTGGTATTACAGAGTTGCTGATAGTTCCTATGTTTTGCATAGGAATTGTTAATGTATGTAAAACGGGGGGGGGTAAAATCTTACTTTTCTTTGGAAAACATTCAATGAATCTTTGGCTTGTTCATTCATTTTTCATTTTCTATTTTTTGAATGGCATTTCTTTTATTACAAATAATCCTCTTGTGATGTTTATTACTGTATTAGGATGTTCTTTGCTATGTTCTATAATCATAGAGTTCATAAAATCTAAGATTCATATTTAATTTTATATGCTTTCTATTTTAATAAACGCCTACGCATGTTCACCGAATATGGGTAGCGAACCGGGCATGGCTTGGAATTGGTGTGTAAACTTGGCTAAGTATTGCGAACTACACATCATTACTGAAGGTGAATTCTGTGACAAAATAGAGGCGGTAATACCTACATTGCCGCAAGGTGGTAATATGCACTTCTATTATAATCCGGTATCGGAAGAGGTGAGAAGGATGTGTTGGAATCAAGGCGACTGGCGTTTTTATAAACACTATCGTACTTGGCAATATCGCACGTATGAGATGACTCTTGATATTATGAAGATGCATCATATTGATATAGTGCATCAACTCAATATGATTGGTTTTCGTGAACCGGGATATCTTTGGAAGATAGAGGAAGTTCCGTTTGTGTGGGGACCTATCGGAGGATTGAAACAATTCCCATTGGCATACCTTGAAGGGGCTGGATTAAAAATGAAACTATTTAATAGATTGAAGAATATTATTAATGTGCTTCAGCTGAAATACGATAAACGAGTAAATGCTGCTTTTAAAAAAGCTGATGTTTTAGTCAGTTCTATACCTGATTCTTATCGAGCCATTAAGAGATATAAAAGATTGGAATCAGTGGTAATACCAGAAACGGGATGTTTCCCTTTGGCATGTGTTTCTACAGAACGATTTGATAATGCCATTTTCCATGTTTTGTGGGTAGGGAAATTTGATTTTCGGAAACTGTTGCCTTTGGCTTTGAAAGCGATTGCTGCAACGAAGAATGAACGAATCTTATTGGATGTTTATGGTACAGGTACAGATGACCAAGTTTCTACAGCAAAGGCTTTATCAGTGTCGTTGGGTATTGCTGATCGAGTGATATGGCATGGGAATAGACCAAATCATGAAGTGCATAAGAATATGCGTTCTTCCCAGATATTTTTATTTACTAGTGTGAGTGAAGATACTTCCACTGTAGTGTTAGAAGCTGTAAGTAATCAGTTGCCAGTAGTGTGTTTTGATGTTTGTGGTATGGCTACAGTCATAGATGAAACAGTTGGTCGTAAGATAACGTTGTCATCTCCAACACAATCTGTCAAGGATTTTGCTAAAGTATTGAATGAATTAGAAGCAGATAGAAGTTTGTTAAAACAACTGTCATTAAATTGTCGTCAACGACAAGAAGAATTGTCTTGGAATAATAAGGTAAAACAGATGCTGGAACTGTATAAATCATGCTTTTTCACCGTATAGTGATACGTTTTGATGAGAGCTAAGAAATAATTTCCGCAAAATAAATGAATGAAATTAATCCTCTAATTTTTTAATTTCATATGATTAAGTTAAAAGAACTCTCTATCATGGAGAGTATAAATCAACTAAAAGCATTACCGCAAGGTAAGTTGCTAATAAACACAATTAATGCACATTCTTACAATACTGCTCTAAAGGATCCACTTTTTGCCAATGCACTGATGAAGGGAGATGCACTTATCCCTGACGGAGCAAGTATTGTAAAAGTTTGTAAATGGTTAAAGATGCAAAGCCAACCGCGGGAACGAATAGCAGGTTGGGATCTTTTTGTTCTTGAGATGAATCGCCTTAATGAGAAAGGAGGGCGATGTATGTTTATGGGTAGCTCGGAGAATGTTTTGGCATTGATTAAACAACGGGCAGCAGTGGATTATCCGAACTTGGAAGTGGTGACTTATTCACCTCCTTATAAACCGGAATTTTCACAGGAAGATAATGCGGCTATTGTGGCGGCTATTAATGAGGCAAATCCAGATCTGTTGTGGATTGGTATGACGGCTCCCAAGCAGGAGAAATGGATTTACAGTAATTGGCAAAAATTGAATATTCATTGTCATGTGGGTACCGTAGGGGCGGTGTTTGACTTTTACGCTGGTACTACTGAACGGGCTCCATTATGGTGGCAACAACATTCGTTGGAATGGCTCTACCGATTGATAAAAGAACCTAAGCGAATGTGGCGTAGGTACTTGATTGGTAATGTGTTGTTCTTATGGAATATTTGTAAAGAGATATAGATTATACAATGATATGAAAGGTATTGTTTTAGCTGGTGGTAGCGGTACGCGTTTGTATCCTATTACCAAAGGCATTAGCAAACAGCTGATTCCTATTTTTGATAAACCGATGATTTATTATCCAATTTCGGTTTTGATGTTGGCGGGTATTCGTGAGATATTGATTATCTCTACTCCACATGACTTGCCGGGATTTAAGCGCTTGCTGGGTGATGGTAGTGACTATGGCGTGAGGTTTGAATATGCAGAACAACCGTCACCTGATGGATTGGCGCAAGCTTTTATTATTGGTGAGGATTTTATTGGCAGTGATTCGGTCTGTTTGGTATTAGGTGATAATATCTTTCATGGGAATGGCTTCAGTACCATGTTGAAAGAGGCGGTGTACATGGCAGAAAAGGAGCAAAAAGCTACTGTGTTTGGCTATTGGGTAAGTGATCCGGAACGCTATGGTGTGGCGGAGTTTGATGATGAGGGTAATTGCCTAAGCATTGAGGAAAAACCTGTACTGCCAAAATCGAACTATGCGGTAGTGGGGCTTTATTTCTATCCTAATAGGGTGGTAGATGTAGCGAAGCACATCAAACCGTCAGCTCGTGGGGAATTGGAGATTACCACTGTGAACCAGCGATTTCTGGAGGATAGTGAGTTGAAAGTACAGACACTGGGACGTGGCTTTGCTTGGTTGGATACGGGTACACACGACTCGTTGAGTGAAGCATCGACCTTTATTGAGGTGATTGAAAAACGACAAGGACTGAAAGTTGCTTGTCTGGAAGGTATAGCGTTTAGACAAGGTTGGATTGATGCCGACAAGATGTGTGAGTTGGCCCAACCGATGCTGAAGAATCAATATGGGCAGTATTTGTTGCAGGTGGTAGAGGAAGTGGAACGCACAGGAAAGAGTAATTTATGAATAAAAGAAATATTATCATTACCGGTGGAGCCGGATTTATAGGCAGCCATGTGGTACGTTTGTTTGTGAACAAGTATCCCGATTACCATATTATCAATCTGGACAAGTTGACTTATGCGGGAAATCTGGCTAACTTAAAAGATGTAGAGAATAAACCAAACTACACTTTTGTAAAAGCGGATATTTGTGACTTTGAGATGATGCTGAAGATTTTTAAACAGTATCATATAGATGGGGTTATTCATTTAGCTGCCGAAAGTCACGTGGATCGTAGTATCAGAGATCCGTTTACTTTTGCTCGTACTAATGTTCTTGGAACTCTCTCTTTATTACAAGCTGCCAGGTTAACTTGGGAGTATCTTCCGGAAGGCTATGAGGGTAAGCGTTTCTATCATATTTCAACTGATGAGGTGTATGGAGCATTGGAATTGACGCACCCGGAAGGCAAGTCTTCGGATATATCTGCACACGAAGTATATGGCGATGAGTTCTTCAAAGAGACAACAAAGTATAATCCACACTCACCCTATTCGGCTTCGAAAGCGGGTAGTGATCACTTTGTACGCGCTTTTCATGATACTTATGGTATGCCGACTATTGTGACAAACTGTTCGAACAACTATGGACCTTATCAGTTTCCCGAAAAGTTGATTCCGCTGTTTATTAACAACATTCGCCACCGCAAACCGTTACCTGTATATGGTAAGGGAGAGAATGTGCGCGACTGGCTCTATGTGGTAGATCATGCAAGGGCCATAGACGTGATTTTCCATAAAGGTAAGGTAGCGGATACGTATAACATCGGTGGCTTTAACGAGTGGAAGAACATAGACATTATCCATGTGATTATTAAGACTGTGGACCGATTACTGGGTAATCCGGAAGGACACAGCGAGGAACTGATTACTTATGTAATGGACCGCATGGGACATGACTTACGCTATGCTATTGACTCTACGAAACTGAAGAATGAATTGGGGTGGGAGCCTAGTCTACAGTTTGAAGAGGGTATTGAGAAGACGGTGCAGTGGTATCTGGATAATCAAGAGTGGATGGATAATATCACCAGTGGTGCTTACGAGAGCTATTACGAGGATATGTATAAGAATAGATAATCTGTATGGAAGTTGTTAAGACAAATATTGAAGGGGTGGTAATCATTGAACCGCGTCTTTTTAAGGATGACAGGGGATATTTCTTCGAATCGTTCTCGCAAAGGGAGTTTGACGAAAAGGTACGTCCCATTAAGTTTGTACAAGATAATGAAAGTATGTCCTCGTATGGAGTGATGAGGGGACTACATTTTCAAACTATGCCTTACAGCCAAAGTAAGTTAGTACGTTGCGTAAAGGGTGCAGTGCTGGATGTGGCTGTTGATATCCGCAAAGGTTCGCCTACCTATGGTCAGCATGTAGCGGTAGAATTGACGGAGGAGAATCATCGTCAATTCTTTATTCCTCGTGGTTTTGCTCATGGTTTTGCTGTATTGAGTGAAACGGCAGTGTTTCAATATAAATGTGATAACTTTTATGCTCCACAACATGATGGAGGTATCAGTATATTAGATGAATCACTTGGCATTTGTTGGAGAATTCCTACAGGTAAGGCTATCTTAAGCGAGAAAGATACTAAGCATCCACTATTGAAAGATTTTGAATCTCCATTTCTGTATGGAGAGGATTTATATAAATAGCATATAATAATAACGATATATGTAGGTCCCTAACTTCATGCTACACACATGAATCCCCTACATTTTGCAGGTTGGGAAAAATACAGCGGTATATTCCTGATCTGTCCCCTCATATTAGCAAAATGCTGATATGTATTCTAAATATATCAACTGTCTGTGAAGATCGTTGATATATTGTTTTTTAATAGTATGCTTATTGATTAAAAATAATTGTAGTTAGACTATATAGTCTCAGATTTACTTACTATTTTTGTAGTATCAAAAACTTATAAAATGAAAAAGAAAGAATCTAATGATATAGAGAAAGGACAATGTCCTACTCATGTCTCTGAGCCCGTATCTGAATATGGAGTTTCTGCACATCGTAGAGACACAGAAAAAGTATCGCAAATGATGACTCAGAAAATGTTAGATGAAGAATGTATTACTTTGTCGGAATCAAGGAGTCGAATTTTAAAAAAAGTTCATAATTATTTCCGCAAGCAATGAAAGTGTTTATAGATAAAAGTGTACATGCATCTATAGAAGAATTTTATGATATCGCTCTTTGGGGGTATCTTGCTTTGGATGAGCAGACTGTAATTAATAAAATGAATCGATTGTATGATGCCATGGAAGCTTTAGGTGATTATGCTAGGATATATTCTAAAGCACGTTTAAAGAAAGAATGGATTGAAAAAGAATACAGAGAATTTATTTGTGAGGATTTCCATTTTGCATACCAAATTTATACTCTACCTGATGGCGAAGAAATTGTGAGAATACACGATGCATGTCATAGCTTAATATATCACGAATAATGAACAGGGAATATTTACTCTGTTCTGTAATTATCTCAAATTCCTAAAATACGCCCGCACCTTCCGCATAATCTTGATTCCCATCACTACGCCATCAAATATGGCCATACCGGTATTGAACGAACGCATGATTGCATCCGCCTTGTTGGTTGCCGGAGCAAGTGGAGCAAATATTTCGCGTGTAGTAGCTGTCATGGCCTTTTTTTGAGCATGGATCTCATTTAAAAGCTTCTTTTTACGTTCGGCAATCTCTTCTAATGTAAATTTCTGCGGGGTCTGCGCATTCATAATTTATTTATTTGAATCAGTTAAAAATAAATTAGCGAGGAAGTTCACCATTGGAGAAATGATGAGCTGCTTGCGGAAAATAATAACCAAGGCGATGAGAACAACATTGATGCCTGCTATGATGGCGAAACTCGACATCAGACCGCCCACTAAAGGCTCCAATATATAAGCAAGAGCAAAAAGCAGATAAAACAGGGCAACCATGCCAAGGATAATAAGTACTAATATCATAATTAACGTGGAAAAAAGTATGGTTAACTTTTCCGTCAATTCTAATTTGGTATATTCTTTTTGAAGCTCCAGATATTTCTTAAACTCAAAAAATAACTGCTGAAAATTCTCAATACTTTTATCGTCTGCAAACATAGTCGCTCTGTTTTTAGTCTTTGGTTACTTACTTATTCTGCTATTTCTCCTTTCATCTCCGCAGCAATCTCATCAACGAGAGTTTCCATTTCGCTACGGTTTAGTTTGATTCCTTTTTTACGAAGAATTTCTGCGATTTTGTGACGGGTATCTTCGCCTTTTTCAGGAGCAAATAAAATACCAAGGGCTGCGCCTACGGCTGCACCACCCAGAAAAGCTGCTAAAACATTCAATCCTTTCATAATGTATAATGTTTAAAATGATTATGATACAACAAATATAACATTTTTATGGAAAGGTTGTTCATGAAAATAGAAAAAAAGTGCTTTGTTTTATAATTCTTTTTTCTTTAGTGGTTTAATCTTATTTAACTGACTTTCGTAGCTAACCTTTGAAGGTTAAGGCGTACTTTTGTTTTCGAATATTGTAAATCAAAACATAATGGAAGCTAAGATTGTTTTTATAACCGGTGCCAGTAGCGGAATTGGAGAAGGTTGTGCCCGTAAATTTGCGAAGGAGGGATGGAATCTGATTCTGAATGCCCGTACCGTTTCGAAACTGGAAGAACTGAAAGCCGAACTGGAAGCGACGCATGGTGTACGGGTTTATGTATTGCCCTTTGATGTACGTGATCGGAAGCTGGCTACCGCCTCTTTGGAATCATTGCCCGAAGAATGGAAGGCGATTGATGTGTTGGTGAACAACGCCGGACTGGTGATCGGCGTGGATAAAGAATTCGAGGGTAACCTGGATGAATGGGATGTCATGATCGATACGAATATAAGAGGACTGCTGGCAATGACGCGTTTGGTGGTGCCCGGTATGGTAGAACGCGGGCGCGGACATATTATTAATATCGGCTCTATTGCCGGTGATGCCGCTTATCCGGGAGGTAGTGTGTATTGCGCAACGAAAGCTGCCGTGAAAGCTCTTTCAGATGGACTCCGGATCGATTTGGTGGATACTCCGTTGAGAGTGACGAACATCAAACCGGGAATGGTGGAGACGAACTTTACAGTGGTGCGTTACCGGGGAGATAAGGAAGCGGCTGATAATTTTTATAAAGGGATTCGTCCGTTGACAGGAGATGATATTGCGGAAACGGTTTATTTTGCCGCGTCGGCTCCTGCGCATATTCAGATTGCGGAGGTGCTTTTGATGCCTACTTATCAGGCAACGGGTACTATTTCGTATAAGAAAAAGCCGGAATAGACGTTTTTTTGACGGATTTCTTTGCCGGATGATAAAATTTCTATTATTTTGTTGCCCGAAACTAAATGTAATAGACGAGAATATTGAATTATTAATTAAAACAGAGTATAGGAATATGAAAAAATTAGTCGTATTAGGAATGGGAGTATGCTTGGTGCTAGCATTTGCATCTTGTAAATCCAGCGAAAGTGCCTATAAGAAAGCTTACGAAAAAGCGAAACAACAAGAATTGGCAGAACCGCAGGTGGAAGCTCCGGTAGAAGTAACTCCGGTGGTTGCAGCTCCTGTGACAACTACTAAAGTGGCAGATACATCCGGCGTTCGTCAGGAAAAGGTTACAGTGGTCTCCGGCAACGAAGGGTTGAAAGATTATAGCGTCGTAGCAGGTAGCTTTGGTGTGAAAGCAAATGCAGAAGGCCTGAAAGATTGGTTGGATGGACAGGGATATCACTCTACGATTGCATTTAATGCTGACAAGGCAATGTATCGTGTTATCGTAAACTCATTTGCTGATAAGGCTGCTGCAGCTGAAGCTCGCGACGCATTCAAGGCTAAATATCCGAACCGTTCGGATTTCCAGGGTGCTTGGTTGCTGTATCGCGTATATTGATTTCTTTTTGGTAATATATATTGGAAAGAACGAACGTTTTTTCCGAATAAGAAGGCGGTAACTGGGAAGTTACTGCTTTTTTATTGAAAATGAGTGACTTTTTTCGTTTAGATATTTTTATCTTTCTACTAAAAGAAGTTATAAATGATAGGAGGGAAACTTTTATAGCAAAGAAAGTTTTTACTTTTGTCAACTCTTAATTTGGAGAATGTATTGCCTGAATGTGAATAAGGCATTAATTATAGAGATTGAATGGAACAAAAATATGTAATGGCTGCTATCGACGCGGCTTTAAAAGCAGGTGAAAAGATTCTTTCTATTTATAATGATCCGGCATCGGACTTTGAAATAGAGAGGAAGGCTGATAACTCTCCGCTAACTATAGCAGACAGAAAAGCGCATGAAGCGATTGCGGCTATTCTGAATGATACTCCTTTTCCTGTTCTTAGTGAAGAAGGGAAGCATCTAGGGTATGAGACTCGGCGTGAGTGGGATTCTTTATGGATTGTAGATCCTCTGGATGGAACGAAGGAGTTTATCAAACGTAATGGAGAATTTACGGTAAATATCGCTTTGGTGCAGAATTCTGTACCTGTGTTCGGTGTTATTTATGTACCTGTGAAAAAAGAACTTTATTTCGGGATTGAAGGTGCAGGGGCGTATAAATGTTCCGGTATTGTCAGTTTGGAAGGTGACGGCGCGGCATTGGAAGAACTGATCGGGAAATCGGAACGGATACCTTTGAAGGAAGTGCGCGATCACCTGATTGTGGTTGCTTCACGTTCGCACCTGTCGCCTGAAACAGAATCATATATTGCAGATTTAAAGAAGAAACACGGCAGTGTGGAGTTGATTTCGAGTGGAAGTTCTATTAAAATCTGTCTGGTTGCTGAAGGAAAGGCTGATGTATATCCGCGTTTCGCTCCGACAATGGAGTGGGATACGGCCGCAGGGCATGCGATAGCCCGTGCCGCAGGGATGGAAGTATATCAGGCTGGAAAGGAAGAGCCTTTACGATATAATAAGGAGGATTTATTGAATCCGTGGTTTGTCGTTGAATCAAAAAGAGAACACCAAATAATGTTTATATGACATTTGAAATTGTATTTGTACTATTATCCCTATTAGGAATGGTAGCGGCTTTGGTAGCGGATAAGATGCGTCCGGGCATGATACTTTTTTCGGTAGTGGTTTTGTTTCTGTGTGCCGGTATCCTGACTCCTAAGGAGATGCTGGAAGGGTTTAGTAATAAAGGGATGATTACCGTTGCTCTGCTGTTTTTAGTGAGTGAAGGTATCCGTCAGTCGGGTACACTGGGGCAAGTGATAAAGAAGTTGCTTCCGCAGGGAAAGACGACGGTGTTTAAAGCACAGTTACGTATCTTACCTTCGGTGGCATTTATTTCTGCTTTTCTGAACAATACGCCTGTCGTGGTTATTTTTGCCCCGATTATCAAGCATTGGGCTAAATCGGTGAATCTCCCGGCTACGAAGTTCTTGATTCCTCTTTCTTATGTGACTATTTTGGGAGGTATCTGTACGTTGATCGGTACTTCTACCAACCTGGTGGTGCATGGAATGATATTGGAAGCCGGATTTGAAGGCTTCTCCATGTTCGAACTTGGAAAGGTGGGAATATTTATTGCTATTACCGGGATTATTTATATATTTCTTTTTTCCAAGCGTCTTTTGCCGGATGCACGTCCGGACACGGCTGTGCCGGATGAGGAGGTAGAGGAAGGAGAAAAGTTGCATCGGGTAGAGGCTGTTTTGGGTGCTCGTTTTCCTGGTATCAATAAAAAACTGAAGGATTTTAATTTCCAACGTCATTACGGTGCGGAGGTAAAAGAGATTAAAACACGTAACGGACAACGTTTTGTGTCGAATCTGGAGGATGTGGTACTTCACGAAGGAGATACGCTGGTAGTGATGGCTGATGATACATTTATCCCGACATGGGGTGAATCTTCTGTATTCGTTTTGTTGACGAACGGAAATGAACCGGATACTACCGGAAAGAAAAAACGGTGGTTTGCTTTGTTATTGTTGGTTCTGATGATTGTCGGCGCAACGGTGGGTGAACTTCCGGTAACAAAGGAGATGTTTCCGGATATCAAGTTGGATATGTTTTTCTTTGTGTCTATCACTACTATTATTATGGCATGGACAAATCTGTTCCCAGCCCGTAAATATACTAAATATATTTCGTGGGATATATTGATTACGATTGCTTGTGCTTTTGCTATCAGCAAAGCAATGGTGAACTCCGGTGTGGCGGATAGCGTTGCGAAGTTTATTATCGGATTGAGTGATGATTATGGTCCGTACGTATTGCTCGCGATGTTGTTTATCATTACGAATTTGTTTACGGAACTGATAACGAATAATGCTGCGGCTGCCTTGGCTTTCCCGCTGGCATTGTCGATTGCTTCGCAATTGGGAGTAAGCCCGACACCATTCTTTGTGGTGATTTGTATGGCTGCGTCTGCAAGTTTCTCAACGCCTATCGGTTATCAGACGAATCTGATTGTGCAAGGTATCGGCAACTATAAGTTTACGGATTTTGTACGTATCGGACTGCCACTTAATATTATAACTTTCTTAATATCTATTATCCTGATCCCGTTGATCTGGAACTTTTAATAAATAAATTTGTAAATGGAAGAAAAGAACCATATATATCCGATATTTGACCGCATGATGACGCGGCAGGACAAGGAAGAGCTTTTGGGACAGCACAGTGTGATGATCTGGTTTACCGGATTGAGCGGTTCCGGAAAGAGCACGATTGCTATTGCATTGGAACGCGAACTCCACAAGCGCGGATTGCTTTGCCGTATCTTGGATGGGGATAATATCCGTAGTGGAATTAATAATAACCTGGGATTCTCCGAAACGGACCGGGTGGAAAATATTCGTCGTATAGCTGAAGTGTCTAAACTGTTTCTGGATAGTGGCATCATTACGATTGCTGCATTTATCAGCCCTAATAATGATATTCGCGAAATGGCTGCAAATATTATCGGTAAGGATGATTTTCTGGAAGTTTTCGTTAGCACTCCGCTGGAGGAATGTGAGAAACGTGATGTGAAAGGCTTATATGCGAAGGCGCGGAAAGGGGAGATTCAGAATTTTACAGGAATTTCCGCGCCATTCGAGGTTCCGGAACATCCGGCTTTGTCACTGGATACTTCCAAATTGACTTTGGAGGAATCGGTGAACCGTTTGTTGGAGCTTGTTTTGCCAAAAGTGAAGAGTATAAAATGAAGAATGACGAATGAGGAATGAAGAATTAGTGTGCGGTTATCTGCAAATTCATGATTCGTAATTCATAATTTTTAAAATAATGGAAGAATATAAATTAAGCCACTTGAAGGAACTCGAAGCCGAGTCTATTCATATCATCCGCGAGGTGGCGGCGGAATTTGAGAATCCGGTGATGCTTTACAGTATCGGAAAGGATTCTTCGGTGATGGTACGCTTGGCTGAAAAAGCGTTTTATCCGGGTAAAGTGCCATTCCCATTGATGCACATCGACTCGAAATGGAAATTTAAGGAGATGATTCAGTTCCGTGATGAATATGCGAAGAAGTACGGATGGAATCTGATCGTGGAAAGTAATATGGAGGCTTTTCATGCAGGGGTAGGACCTTTTACGCATGGAAGCAAAGTGCATACAGACTTGATGAAGACGCAGGCATTGCTTCATGCGCTGGATAAATATAAGTTTGATGCAGCATTTGGTGGTGCCCGCCGTGATGAGGAAAAGTCACGCGCGAAGGAACGTATTTTCTCTTTCCGGGATAAATTTCATCAATGGGACCCGAAAAATCAGCGTCCTGAATTGTGGGATATTTATAATGCCCGTGTGCACAAGGGAGAAAGTATCCGTGTATTTCCGATTAGCAACTGGACAGAGCTGGACATCTGGCAGTATATTCGTCTGGAGAATATTCCGATTGTTCCGCTTTATTATGCTAAAGAACGTCCGGTGATTAATTTGGATGGTAATATTATTATGGCAGATGATGAGCGTTTGCCTGAAAAGTACCGGGATCAGATTGAAATGAAGATGGTGCGTTTCCGTACGTTGGGCTGCTGGCCTCTGACTGGGGCGGTGGAAAGTGGAGCTGCTACAATCGAAGAGATTGTGGAAGAAATGATGACTACCACCAAGAGTGAGCGTACTACTCGCGTGATTGATTTTGATCAGGAGGGTAGTATGGAACAAAAGAAACGTGAAGGATACTTTTAATTGTAACTAGTAATGGCAGATAATAAATTAGATATAAAAGCTTTTCTGGACAAGGATGAACAGAAAGACTTATTGAGACTGTTGACTGCGGGTTCGGTGGATGACGGAAAATCAACATTGATCGGACGCTTGTTATTTGACAGTAAGAAATTGTATGAAGATCAACTGGATGCACTGGAACGTGATAGTAAGCGTGTAGGAAATGCAGGTGAGCATATCGACTATGCGTTATTGCTGGATGGTTTGAAGGCTGAACGTGAACAGGGAATTACTATTGATGTGGCTTATCGCTATTTTTCTACTAATGGCCGAAAATTTATCATCGCAGATACTCCGGGGCACGAACAGTACACCCGTAACATGATTACCGGCGGATCTACGGCGAACTTGGCTATCATTTTGGTGGATGCCCGTACGGGGGTGATTACCCAGACTCGTCGTCACACTTTCTTGGTGTCTTTGCTGGGTATCAAACATGTGGTGTTGGCTGTCAATAAGATGGACTTGGTGGATTTCTCGGAAGAGCGTTTTAATGAGATCGTGGCTGACTATAAGACGTTTGTTGCTCCGTTGGGTATTCCAGATGTAAACTGTATTCCGCTCTCTGCATTGGATGGGGATAATGTGGTGGATAAGTCTGAACGTACTCCGTGGTACAAGGGGATTTCTTTGCTTGATTTCCTTGAAACGGTTCATATTGACAATGACCACAACTTTACGGATTTCCGTTTCCCGGTTCAGTATGTGCTTCGTCCGAATTTGGATTTCAGAGGATTCTGCGGTAAAGTTGCGTCAGGGATTGTTCGCAAAGGCGATACAGTGATGGCACTTCCTTCCGGAAAAACATCTAAGGTGAAGAGCATCGTGACTTATGACGGAGAGTTGGATTATGCTTTCCCACCGCAGTCTGTGACATTGACATTGGAGGATGAAATTGACGTGTCGCGTGGTGAGATGTTGGTGCATCCTGACAATTTGCCGACTGTGGATCGTAACTTCGAAGCTATGATGGTTTGGATGGATGAAGAGCCGATGGATATTAATAAATCGTTCTTTATTAAGCAGACTACCAATTTGAGCCGTACGCGCATCGATACAATAAAGTATAAGGTGGATGTGAATACAATGGAACATCTGTCTCTGGAGAATGGTCAGTTGACCAAAGAAACTTTGCCTTTGCAATTGAATCAGATTGCCCGCGTGGTGTTGACTACGGCTAAAGAGCTGTTCTTTGATCCTTATAAGAAAAATAAATCGTGCGGTTCCTTTATCTTGATTGATCCGATCACCAATAATACTTCTGCGGTAGGTATGATTATCGACCGGGTGGAAATGAAAGATATGAGTGACACGGAAGATATTCCGGTATTGGATATGACGAAGCTGGAAATTGCTCCGGAACATTATGAAGCGGTAGAAAAAGCTGTGAAGGAGTTGGAACGCCAAGGCTTGGCCGTACGACTAATAAAATAGATTGTTAAACAATAAATTGAAAACAGAAAATGACAGCATCCTGTCATTTTTAATTTTTAATCTTTAATTTTAAATTAACAAAGTGGGATTACTCGAATTTAATAAACTTCCGATTAATACATTGGTAGGTGCCGACTGGAAGACATTCAAGGCTATCACTGCCGGTCGTGAAATTGATGCAGCCTACAAGGGGAAATATCGATTGACCAAGGCTGTGTGTCGCTTGCTTTCTCCATTGGCGGCATTACAAGACAAGCGTTACGAGAAACTGCTCGCTAATCAGTCGTTAGAGCATGATCCGGTATTCATTCTGGGACACTGGCGAAGCGGAACTACGTTTGTGCATAATGTGTTCTCTTGTGACAAGCATTTTGGGTATAACACTACTTATCAGACTGTATTTCCTCATCTGATGATGTGGGGACAACCTTTCTTCAAAAAGAATATGAGTTGGCTGATGCCGGATAAGCGTCCGACGGATAATATGGAACTGGCAGTGGATCTTCCTCAGGAAGAGGAGTTTGCTTTGTCGAACATGATGCCTTATACCTATTATAATTTCTGGTTTCTGCCGAAATATCAGCAGGAGTATGCCGATAAATATCTTTTGTTTGATGACATTACGGATGCCGAATTGAAGGTGTTTGAAGAGGTATTCACTAAATTGATTAAGATTTCTTTGTGGAATACTCACGGAACTCAATTCCTTAGTAAGAATCCTCCGCATACCGGAAGGGTGAAGGAATTGGTGAAAATGTTCCCGAATGCTAAGTTTATCTACCTGATGCGTAACCCGTATACCGTATTCGAATCTACACGCAGTTTCTTTACAAATACGATTCAACCGTTGAAGTTGCAGGATGTCAGCAATGAACAATTGGAGGAAAATATCCTTTCTATCTATGCAAAGCTTTATCATAAGTATGAATCGGATAAGAAATTTATTCCGGAAGGTAACCTGATAGAAGTGAAATTTGAAGATTTCGAAGCGGATGCGATGGGAATGACGGAAAATATTTATAAGTCTCTTTCTATCCCGGGATTTGCCGAAGCGCGTAATGATATAGAAAAATACGTGGGCGGAAAGAAGGGATATAAGAAGAATAAATATAAATATGACGACCGTACGATTCAATTGGTAGAAAAGAACTGGGATTTTGCTTTGAAACAATGGGATTATAATTTATAAGAAGAAAAAGAAAGGAAAAGTATTGATGATTCAGAAAAGCATTCATCGCCTGTTGATGACAGGTTTCGTTGCATTTATTTCTTCCTTGTCTTTGATGGCGCAACATAAAGTCGAAATGCTTCCTTTCGGGAACATGGATCAATGGGTGGACCGTCAGATAAAGGAGTCGAGCATTATTGGCGGAAATACTAAGAATGTATATGCGATAGGGCCGACGTCGGTGATTAAGGGGGATCAGGTTTATAAGAATATGGGCGGATCGCCTTGGGCTACTTCGAATGTGATGGCGAAAGTGGCCGGTATTACGAAAACCAATACTTCGGTTTTCCCGGAGAAGCGGGGAGATGGATACTGTGCACGTTTGGATACGCGCATGGAAAGTGTGAAAGTGCTGGGATTGGTTAATATTACGGTGCTGGCGGCAGGTTCTGTCTTTACCGGTTCGGTGCATGAACCCATTAAGGGTACTAAAAATCCGCAGAAAATGTTGCAGACGGGTATTCCGTTTACAAAAAAACCGGTTGCTCTTCAGTTTGATTACAAGGTGAAGATGTCTGACCGGGAGAATCGTATTCGTGCTACTGGTTTCAGTAAGATTACGGATGTGCCCGGAAAAGATTATCCGGCAGCTATCCTGTTTCTGCAAAAACGTTGGGAAGACGCTAATGGAAATGTGTACGCGAAACGGATAGGGACAATGGTGACTTATTATTATCACTCCACGGACTGGAAAAATAATGCGACCTATGAGATTATGTATGGCGACATAACGAATCGTCCGGAATATAAGTCGCACATGATGCGCCTGCAAGTGACAGAAAGTTATACGGTGAACAGCAAAGGTGAAAGTGTACCTATTCATGAAGTGGCTTGGGGAGATGAAAATGACGTTCCTACTCATATGTGTCTTCAGTTCACATCCAGTCATGGGGGAGCTTATATCGGTTCTCCGGGAAATACATTATGGATTGACAATGTAAAACTGGTATATTAAAAGTATATAGACCAAAAAGAGAAATAGTCAGTGATAGCATTTATCATTGACTATTTTTTTTGTTTTAATTCTTTTGTCACAAACCCTTTCAGATGCCTTCTGGAGTTATCTAAGACTTTTATCGCTCTATAAAAATCTATGAATGAATGAAAATTTACGTGTTTTTTTGTTTGTGTTATATTAAATATCTATATTTGCACCAAATTTAGAAAGAAGGATGACGTTTATTGTCTCTTAGTCAGGTGTAGAACATTTGGGTTGTGTATCTATCCTGTAAGACAATTGAAATATATTATTTACTAAAATAAATTGAGATGAAAAAGGGTTTATTGTTTATTTTATTGGCAGCAGCATCTGTATGTTTGCCTGCACAAGAAAAAGAAAATGCAGCAAAGAGTTATAGAGTGGAAACTAACCGCTTTGGTGCTAACTGGTTTATTAGTGGTGGCGTTGGCGCACAAATGTATTTTGGCGACAATGATGGTAAAGCCGATTTCGGAAAACGTCTTGCTCCGGCACTTGACATTGCTGTAGGTAAGTGGTTTACTCCAGGTATCGGATTGCGTGTAGCTTACAATGGTCTTCAGGCTAAAGGTGCTACTCCTTATGCTAACGGTCCGCTTGTAGACGGAGGACAGTACTCTAATGGTTACTACAAAGAAAAATGGAATGTTGTTAACCTTCACGGAGACGTATTGTTGAACCTTACCAATATGTTCTGTGGTTATAAAGAAGATCGTCTGTACTCATTCATTCCTTATGTAGGTGCTGGATTTGTACACACAGGTAAAGGTCCGGGTTATGATGAACTGGGTATCAATGCCGGTTTGATCAACCGTTTCCGTCTGTCTTCAGCTTTGGATCTTAACGTTGAATTGCGCGGACTTTTGATGAAAGGCGCATTTGGTAACTCAGGTCCTGAAGGATTGGCTGGTCTGACTGTAGGTGTTACTTACAAGTTCAAGAAACGTGGTTGGGATGCTGTTCCTACTGTACCTATGGTTCCGGAAAGCCAGTTGAACGACATGAGAGATAGAGTAAACGCTCTGAAGGGTGAAAACGAATCTTTGAAACGTGACTTGGTTGAAGCACGTAACAAAAAACCGGAAGTGATCGTTAAGAAAGAAGCTGGTTTCATTCCACGTTTCGTTGTTGTATTCAATATCGGAAAGAGCAACATCAGCAAGAGAGAGTACATGAATATCGAAGCTATGGCTAAGGGTATCAAAGCAACTGATAAAGTATTTACTGTAACAGGTTATGCTGATAAAGGTACTGGATCTGCTGAATATAACATGAAATTGAGTAAGAAGAGAGCTGAAGCTGTTCGTGACCTGATGGTTAATGAATTTGGTGTTCCTGCTTCTCAGTTGAAGGTTGATTACAAGGGTGGCGTAAGCAACATGTTCTATGATGATGCTAAGTTGAGCCGTGTAGCTATTGTTGAAGAATAATATACATTTGAAATAATAGAATAAAAGAGACGTTTCCTTTCACGGGAAGCGTCTTTTTTTGTATTTTTGTACCCCATGAGCAGAATAGTAGCAATAGATTATGGAAGAAAGCGTACTGGGATAGCTGTGAGCGATACAATGCAGTTGATCGCGAACGGATTGACAACGGTGCCTACGCATGAACTTCTGAACTTTATCGGTGAATATATGGCTAAAGAACCGGTGGAGCGGATTATTATTGGATTGCCAAAGCAAATGAATAATGAGGTTTCGGAGAATATGAAGAATATAGAACCTTTTGTTCGTTCGCTTAAGAAACGCTATCCGGACCTTCCGGTCGAATATGTGGACGAACGGTTTACTTCTGTTCTTGCGCACCGTACCATGCTGGAGGCCGGTCTGAAGAAAAAGGACCGCCAAAACAAAGCATTGGTGGATGAGATAAGTGCTACTATTATTTTGCAAACATATTTGGAGAGTAAACGTTTTTAATAGAAGATATTGAATAACTTAATTTTTAGTAGAGTATAAAAATATGATTTTACCTATTTATGTATATGGTCAGCCTGTATTGAGAAAGGTTGCAGAGGACATAACACCGGATTATCCGAACCTGAAAGAGTTGATTGAGAATATGTTTGAAACAATGGTACACGCCGATGGCGTAGGACTGGCTGCTCCGCAGATTGGTTTGCCTATTCGCGTGGTTACTATTACGCTGGATCCGCTTTCGGAAGAATATCCTGAATTCAAAGACTTCAATAAGGCTTATATCAATCCTCACATTTTGGAAGTCGGGGGCGAAGAAGTGAGTATGGAAGAGGGATGTCTCAGTCTTCCCGGTATTCATGAAACAGTGAAAAGAGGTGATAAAATTCGTGTGAAATATATGGACGAAAACTTCGTGGAGCATGAAGAGGAGGTAGAAGGTTATCTGGCTCGGGTGATGCAGCATGAATTCGATCATTTGGATGGTAAGATGTTTATCGATCATATCTCACCACTTCGTAAGCAGATGATTAAAGGAAAGCTGAATACGATGTTGAAGGGAAAAGCACGCAGTTCTTATAAGATGAAACAGGTGAAATAAAGATAAAAAACGTTTATATCCCTGTTAAGTAAGCGAAAAGCATTATTTTTGCTTCGTTTACAAGCATAAAATATCAATGGTAAAAAGAATCTTAACAGTTTTATTACTGTTCCCAACGCTGGTGTGTGCTCAGATAAATACGGATCGGGTGATGACTATTGCCCGAAACGCTCTTTATTTTGAGGATTATGTACTTTCTATTCAGTACTTTAACCAGGTTATTAACGCTAAACCTTATCTGTATGAGCCCTATTTCTTCAGAGCATTGGCAAAACTAAATCTGGAGGATTTCCAGGGTGCTGAAACTGACTGTGATGCGGCTATCCAACGCAATCCGTTTGTGGTGGGGGCTTATCAGATTCGTGGTTTGGCTAGGATTCGTCAGAGTAAATTTGATGGAGCGATTGAGGATTACAAGAAGGCATTGCATTATGATCCGGAGAATATTACCTTATGGCATAACTTGACATTATCCCATATCCAGAAGAAAGATTATGATGCTGCGAAAGAGGATTTGGAAAGTTTGCTGAAAGTGTCTCCGCGTTATACCCGCGCATATTTGATGAGGGGGGAAGTATCTTTGCAACAGAAGGATACGATTGCTGCCTTGAATGACTTCAATAAGGCTCTTGAATTGGATAAATATGATCCGGACGCATGGTCTGCAAGAGCGATCGTTAAATTACAGCAGGCTAAGTATGCGGAAGCTGAAGCGGATTTCAACCGCGCTATTCCTTTGAGTGCTAAGAATGCGGGAAATTATATAAACCGTGCGTTGGCACGTTTTCATCAGAATAATTTGAGAGGCGCTATGAGCGATTATGATCTGGCGTTGGATATTGATCCGAATAACTTTATCGGCCATTATAACCGTGGTTTGTTGCGTGCTCAGGTAGGAGATGACAACCGGGCTATTGAAGATTTTGACTTTGTCATCAAAATGGAGCCGGATAATATGATGGCTGTCTTTAACCGTGGATTGCTACGTGCGCAAACGGGTGATTATCGTGGGGCTATACAAGATTACACAACCGTTATCAACCAGTATCCGAACTTCCTTGCCGGATATTACCAGCGTTCGGAAGCTCGCAGAAAAATTGGCGACAAGAAAGGAGCGGAGCAGGACGAATTTAAAGTCATGAAAGCTCAGATAGATAAGCAGAACGGTGTGACGAATAAAGATGTAGCACAGAATAAGGATAAGGAAGACGAAGATGAAGGCGGAGAGAAGACCCGTAAGAAATCGGATAAGAATATGAATAATTATCGTAAGATAGTGATTGCCGATGATTCTGAAGCTGAACAACGCTATACAAGTGATTATCGTGGACGTGTGCAGGATAAGAACGTAAATATAACGATGGAGCCGATGTTTGCTTTGACTTATTATGAGAAGATGAGTGACGTGAAGCGTTCGGTGAACTTCCACAAATATATTGAGGATTTAAACCGTGCGGGTGTACTTCCGAAACGTCTTCGCATCACGAATATGGAAGCTCCGTTGACGGAAGAACAGGTGAAAGTGCATTTTGCCTTGATCGATACACATACATCGGCTATTGTGGAAGATGAAAAGAATGCTTCGAAACGTTTTGCCCGTGCTATTGATTTTTATCTGGTGCAGGATTTCTCGAGCGCGGTTTCTGATTTGACTCAGACAATCTTGCTGGATGGTGATTTCTTCCCGGCATATTTTATGCGTGCATTGATTCGTTGTAAACAGTTGGAATATCAAAAGGCTGAACAAGCTGTTGAAACAGATGTTGTTCCTGGTGATAATAAGCGTAAAGAGATTACTGCGGTAGATTATGAAGTAGTGAGAAAAGATTTGGATAAGGTGATTAATCTGGCTCCGGACTTTGTATATGCATATTATAATCGTGCCAATGTTTCTGCCATGCTGAAAGATTACCGGGCTGCAATTGCCGACTATGATAAGGCGATTGAGTTGAATCCTGATTTTGCGGACGCATATTTCAACCGTGGACTGACTCATATTTTCTTAGGAAATAATAAGCTGGGTATTTCTGATTTGAGTAAAGCCGGTGAGTTGGGGATTGTTTCTGCTTATAATGTCATCAAACGTTTTACAGATCAAACGGAATAACATTTTTTTGATAAAAAATAGAAAACTCAAAAGATTTAGTTACTTTTGCGTTCAAATTATGAAAATATAACATCATCATATTATGATAAAGATAACATTTCCCGATGGCTCCGTTCGTGAGTATAACGAAGGAGTGAACGGTTTACAGATTGCTGAAAGTATCAGCTCACGTCTGGCACAGGAAGTGCTGGCGTGTGGCGTGAACGGCGAGACTTATGATTTAGGACGTCCTATTAATGAAGATGCTAATTTTGTTCTTTATAAATGGGATGATGAAGAAGGTAAACATGCGTTTTGGCATACAAGTGCACACTTGCTGGCGGAAGCTTTGCAGGAACTTTATCCGGGTATCCAGTTTGGTATCGGGCCGGCTATCGAGAACGGATTCTACTATGATGTGGATCCGGGTGAAGCTGTGATTAAAGAAAGTGACCTTCCTGCCATTGAAGCTAAAATGTTGGAACTGGCTGCAAAGAAAGAAGATGTAGTCAGAAAAAGCATCGCAAAGACAGATGCTCTGAAAATGTTTGGCGATCGTGGCGAAACATACAAATGTGAATTGATCTCCGAACTGGAAGACGGACACATTACAACTTATACCCAGGGTGCATTTACTGACCTTTGTCGTGGTCCTCACTTGATGACGACTGCTCCGATCAAGGCTATCAAACTGACTGCTGTGGCTGGTGCTTACTGGCGTGGTCATGAAGATCGTAAGATGCTGACTCGTATTTATGGTATCACGTTCCCGAAAAAGAAAATGCTGGATGAATATCTGGTATTGCTGGAGGAAGCGAAGAAGCGTGACCACCGTAAGATCGGTAAAGAGATGCAGTTGTTTATGTTCTCTGAAACTGTTGGTAAGGGATTGCCTATGTGGTTGCCGAAAGGTACTGCATTGCGTCTGCGTCTGCAAGAGTTCTTGCGTCGTATCCAGACACGTTACGATTATCAGGAAGTAATCACTCCGCCAATCGGTAATAAATTGCTGTATGTGACTTCAGGGCACTATGCAAAATATGGTAAGGATGCATTCCAGCCTATTCATACTCCGGAAGAGGGTGAAGAGTATTTCTTGAAACCAATGAACTGTCCTCACCACTGTGAGATTTACAAGAACTTCCCACGTTCATATAAGGACCTTCCACTGCGTATTGCAGAATTTGGTACGGTTTGTCGTTATGAACAAAGTGGTGAGTTACACGGTTTAACTCGTGTTCGTAGCTTTACACAGGATGATGCGCATATCTTCTGCCGTCCGGAACAAGTGAAAGATGAATTCCTTCGTGTGATGGATATCATATCTATTGTGTTCCGTTCTATGGATTTCCAGAATTTTGAAGCACAGATATCTTTGCGTGATAAAGTGAACCGTGAAAAGTATATCGGTAGTGATGATAACTGGGAAAAGGCTGAACAGGCTATTATCGAGGCTTGTGCGGAAAAAGGCTTGCCTGCTAAGATTGAGTATGGAGAGGCAGCTTTCTATGGTCCTAAACTTGACTTTATGGTGAAAGACGCTATCGGTCGTCGTTGGCAGCTGGGTACGATCCAGGTTGACTACAACTTACCGGAACGTTTTGAACTTGAATATATGGGCTCTGACAATCAGAAGCATCGTCCGGTAATGATTCATCGTGCTCCGTTCGGATCAATGGAACGTTTTGTTGCCGTACTGATTGAACACACTGCCGGTAAGTTCCCATTGTGGCTGACACCGGAACAGGTAGTTATTCTGCCAATCAGTGAGAAGTTCAATGAATATGCAGAGCAGGTGAAGATGTATCTGAAGATGCACGAAATCCGTGCGATTGTGGATGACCGCAACGAGAAGATCGGCCGTAAGATCCGTGATAATGAAATGAAACGTATTCCTTATATGCTGATTGTCGGCGAAAAAGAAGCTGAAAATGGTGAAGTTTCTGTTCGTAGACAAGGCGAAGGGGACAAAGGAACCATGAAATTTGAAGAATTTGCTAAAATTTTGAACGAAGAAGTTCAGAATATGATAAATAAATGGTAACTTTGCAGCCGTTTCAGAATAAAATATTTAGTATAACAATAAAAAGATCAAACTAGGAAGTAAACGTTTTTAATGAAGAATGACACTCTAAAAGGGCAATACAGAATCAATGAACAGATTCGTGCCAAGGAAGTTCGCATAGTAAGCGATGATATTGAACCGAAAGTATATCCAATCTTTCAGGCTCTGAAAATGGCTGAAGAGAAAGAATTGGATTTAGTGGAAATTTCTCCTAATGCTCAACCCCCTGTTTGTCGTATTATTGATTATTCTAAATTTCTTTATCAATTAAAGAAACGCCAGAAGGAACAGAAAGCGAAGCAGGTTAAGGTTAATGTGAAGGAAATCCGTTTCGGACCCCAGACAGACGACCATGATTACAACTTTAAGTTGAAGCATGCTAAGGGATTTTTGGAAGATGGCGATAAAGTGAAGGCTTATGTATTCTTTAAAGGTCGTTCCATCCTTTTCAAGGAACAAGGTGAAGTGCTTTTGCTTCGTTTTGCAAATGACCTGGAAGACTACGCTAAAGTGGATCAAATGCCGATACTGGAAGGTAAGCGCATGACTATTCAGCTTTCTCCGAAAAAGAAAGAAGCTTCTAAAAAGCCGGCAACAGCTGGTGCGCCGAAACCTGCTCCTGTACAAAAAGCAGAGAAGCCGGAAACGGGCGAAGAATAAGAAAAGATGCGTAACGCGCAGGTATAGTGCGTTGCCATTATATATTTAATAATTTAAAAACAAGTAAGATGCCAAAGATGAAGACTAACTCCGGTTCTAAAAAAAGGTTTACCCTTACCGGAACAGGTAAAATCAAAAGAAAGCACGCTTTTCACAGTCACATTTTGACTAAGAAAACTAAGAAGAGAAAAAGAAATCTGTGCTACTCTACAACTGTTGATACAACAAATGTAAGCCAGGTTAAGGAACTCTTAGCAATGAAGTAATCAAAAGCGTAAAAGTATTATTAAAGTATTAACCGAATGCATTAGCCTGAAGTTCGCTGCGTGAAGTAGCGGCGCTAACATTCAAAAAAAGTAAAACTATGCCAAGATCAGTAAATCATGTTGCTTCAAAAGCAAGAAGAAAGAAAATTTTGAAATTAACCAGAGGTTACTTTGGTGCAAGAAAGAATGTATGGACCGTAGCTAAAAACACTTGGGAAAAGGGTTTGACTTACGCGTTCCGTGACCGTAGAAATAAGAAAAGAAACTTCCGCGCTCTTTGGATACAACGTATCAACGCTGCTGCACGTCTTGAAGGAATGTCTTATTCTAAATTGATGGGCGGTCTGCATAAAGCCGGTATTGAAATAAACCGTAAGGTTTTGGCTGATTTAGCTATGAATCACCCGGAAGCTTTCAAAGCTGTAGTTGCAAAAGCAAAAGCTGCTTAAGCATCAATAGTTTACGAGTTACAAAGTGTCAGTTACTAAGCTAGTAACTGACACTTTTCTTTTGTTAGGCAGATGAAAGGGAATAAAAAAAATGTTAGTTGGTAAACAAATTCCTTTTTTTTCTTGTTAGTTTCATGTATTCTTATTACATTTGTGATACAAAAATATTAGCCGTATCGACTGGATCGGGAAACTCTTCAAATTAATCTGATGCACCGAGAAAGCTTCGTTCTTCAATGGCGGGCCACATCCTTCGGGACAGCTTTAAGCCGGTGGATTACAAAGAGGGCGAGCGCTCAAATCTTGTTCTATCAGAGTTTCATCACATCGTCGATGCGGCTTTTTTATATACTTTTCTATGATATTCTATTTCTCCGGTACTGGTAATTCTAAATGGATTGCGAATCAGCTTTCCAAAGAGCAAAAAGAAGAATTGGTTTTTATTCCCGATGCGTTAAAGAACAGAACGCTGGAGTTTTGTTTGCGGGAAGATGAGAAGATCGGTTTTGTATTTCCTATCTATTCGTGGGCACCTCCTGAAATTGTACTTAATTTTATTCGACAACTCTCTTTAAAGGGGTATAAAGGACAATATTTGTTTTTTGTTTGTTCTTGTGGGGATGATACCGGGCTTACACAGCAAGTGCTGGAGAAGGCTTTGAGTAATAAAGGCTGGAAGTGTCATGCCGGCTTTTCTGTAACTATGCCCAATAATTATGTGCTACTTCCCGGTTTTGACGTAGATAAGAAAGAGCTGGAGGAGAAAAAACTGGCAGATGCTATTCCGGCTGTCAATCAGATTAATGCTTCAATAAGTAGGAGAGAAGAGTTGTTTCTTTGTCATGAAGGGAGTATTCCTTTTATTAAGACGAGGATTATCAATCCTTTATTTAATCGCTTTCAGATGTCCCCGAAGAATTTTTATACTACGGATGCTTGTATTGGATGTAAGCGTTGTGAGAAGAGCTGTCCGGTAGGGAATATCATGATGATGGATGGGAAGCCTCTTTGGGGAATGGATTGCACCTCATGCCTGGCATGTTATCATGTTTGTCCGCAGCATGCGGTGCAATATGGAAAAAGAACGAAAGATAAAGGGCAGTATTTCAACCCTAATTAATCTATTCGTCTTTGATTTTAATGCAGCAATTGGATAAGTCTTCAATGATAGCCAGGCTTTCTACTCTGACGCCTTGTTCCTCGAGTTTTTTACGCCCATTTTGGAAGGCTTTTTCAATAATGAATCCCATTCCTACCAAATTTGCTCCGGATTGCTTGATGAGGTCGATAATGCCTAATGCGGCATTGCCATACGCGAGGAAGTCATCCACGAAAAGGACATTGTCGTTTGGAGTGAGGAAATCGGCACTGATAACGACTTCATAATCACGATCTTTGGTGAATGAGTGCACAGTGGTGCTTAGTGCATTCTGGATGGTTTTAGGAGACTTTTTCTTTGCAAATACAACTGGTAAATCCATTAGGTAGCCTGTCATGATAGCCGGGGCGATGCCGCTGGCTTCGATTGTCATAATCTTATTTACGTTTGTGGCTGCAAAACGACGGACAAACTCAACTCCGATTGATTTCATCAGGACAGGGTCCATTTGATGATTAATAAAACCGTCTACTTTCAGGATACCTCCTTCGTAGCATTTTCCGTCTTGCAAAATTCTCTTTTTAAGTAATTGCATGCTGTATGATATTAATTAATAATGTGCTAATATTCCATCCCGCATGGTGAAAACGGCGGTTGGTATATTAGCACATGGATATTTAAATCGTTACTTGTTGTCTCTTAAGTCTTTCACCCGGACGGCTTTTCCTTCGCTTTGCGGGAGAGAGCCTTTCTTTACCAGTTTAACTTTAGGAGTCACCAATATTTCATCCTTCAATTGGCGGGTTATATCCTTGCGGATCTTTTCCAGCTCAATATAATTGTCAGTAGAAAGGTCGCTTAATTCTACTTCGACGATCATTTCGTCTTGGTTGTTGACAGTTTCCAGCGTAATCAGGTAGTTGCTGCCTAACTCGGGGAATTGTACGAGAATCTTTTCTACCTGCATCGGGAAGATGTTTACTCCCTTGATAATGAACATATCATCACTGCGTCCCTTGATGCGGTCGATACGGATATGGGTGCGGCCACATGGGCATTTTCCGGGAAGGATATGGGTTAAATCGCGGGTACGATAGCGAATTAACGGCATCATTTCACGATCAAGAGTCGTAAGTACTAATTCTCCGATTTCGCCTTCCGGAACAGGTTCGCCTGTTTCCGGGTCGATAATTTCTACCAGGTAACAGTCTTCCCAGAAGTGCATTCCATTCTGTTCCTGACATTCGAAAGCAACACCGGGACCGTTCATTTCTGTCATACCGAAGCTGTTGTATGCTTTTACGCCCAGCATCTTTTCTATTTTCCGGCGTTGTTCGTCGGTATGAGGTTCGGCACCGATAACCAGGGTTTTCAGTGTGGTTTCTTTAGGGTCGAGTCCTTCTTCCTGAAAGACTTCTGCAAGGCGGATGGCATAGCTGGGGATAGCATGTAAAGCGGTGGTCTTAAAGTCGTTGATGAATTTAATCTGTCGTTTACTGTTTCCTGCAGCGGCAGGGACCGTCAGGCAGCCCAAGCGTTCTGCACCGTATTGGAAGCCTAAACCTCCTGTAAACATACCATATCCGGAGCTGTTTTGGAAAACGTCAGTCTTGCGTATTCCTACTGCGTACAGACAGCGGGCTACCAGGTTGGCCCAGGAATCGAGGTCGTGTTGTGAGTGAACAATAACAGTAGGGTTTCCGGTGGTACCACTGGAAGAGTGAATACGTACGCCATCATTGCTCATATCACCTGCCACCAGTCCGAACGGGTAGTGGGCGCGCATGTCAGATTTGGTAGTGAAAGGTATTTTGCGGATATCATCCAATGACTGTATGCTATCTGCTGTGATGCCATGTTTGCTGAAAACTTCTTTGTAATATGGAGCGTTCGCAGCTATATTAATTGTTTTTTTAAGCCGTTGAAGCTGCAATTCCTGCAACTTCTCCCGGCTCATGGTCTCTAGTTCTTCTTCCCAGTATTGTGTACTCATGGTAATGCCTTTTATTGCATTAGCTTTTCCGCAATTTCTTTGCCGGCTGCCAATGCTTTAAGATTCATTTCTACAATTGCTTCTCCCTTACGCAGGAAGATTTCACGGATGCTGTCTTGCACTTTTTCGTAATCAATGCCCAGGAATGGGATTGTCGCTCCCAGTAAGACAATGTTGGCAACGCGGGCGGAGCCTACTTCTTTTGCCACTTTGTCTACGTTCAATACTATCTTATGAGGCAGTTTGTCGATTTCTGCCATTACTTTGTCTGTTTCCGGATAATTGGGGATGTTGACAAATGGAGTTTCATTAGTCACCAACCAGCCGGTAGGGCTAAGGTAGGGGAGGTAACGCAATCCTTCCATCGGTTCCAATGAGATGATGAGATCGCATTTTCCTGATGGGATCAGGTCTGAAGCAATCGGCTGGTCGCTGATACGGAGATTAGATTGAACATCTCCTCCGCGTTGGCTCATTCCGTGTACTTCCGCTTGTTTCATGTATAATCCTTCTTTCAAGGCAGCTTTGCCGATTACTGTGGCAATGGACAGAATTCCCTGTCCGCCGACTCCTGATAATATAATGTCTTTTTTCATGGCTTACTTACTTCTTTTTTTGCGTGCTAATGTCTGGATACACTCTCTGCGTGGGATAATGACAGATACACCACGATATTCGATTTCTTCGCGAATGATTTGCTTCATCTCTTCATAGTTCTTCTTCAATGGAGTAACTACACGGATATGAGCCGGATCTACTCCGATACCTGCACAGATCGCTTCAATACGTCCGGTTCCGGCAGAATCCTGTCCACCTGTCATGGCGGTAGTTTCATTGTCGGAGATGACGATGGTTACACTGGCATTCTCGTTCACGCAATCTAATAGTCCGGTCATTCCGGAATGGGTGAATGTTGAGTCACCGATGACAGCTACGGCCGGGAAAAGACCTCCGTCAGCGGCACCTTTTGCCATCGTGATGGAAGCACCCATGTCCACACATGAGTTGATTGCATTGAAAGGAGCATTTGCGCCTAATGTGTAACAGCCGATGTCGCTGAATACTTTATGGGATGGATATTCTTCTTTTAGAACTTCGGTCAGCGTGATATACATATCGCGGTGTCCGCAGCCTTCGCAAAGTGCGGGCGGGCGCATTTCTACAACAGAAGGAATACCGAATTCCGATTTATTCTCTTTGCCTACGGCACGGGCTACAGAGTCCGGATTTAATTCTCCGTCCTGTGACAGAGTACCGTCGAGGCGTCCTTTTACTTTAACGCCGATACCCAGATAACCTTTCAATTGTTTTTCAACAAAGGGTTGTCCGTCTTCCAGAACGAGGATTTCGTCACAAGACTCGATCAATTGATGCAATTGTTTTTTAGGCAATGGATATTGGCCGATTTTGAGTACCGGATATTCGCAACCTTCCGGATAGTTTTCCATCAGATAATTGTAACCGATGCCACAAGCTACGATTCCCAGCTTTTTGTTAGGACCGTCTGTGTATTTGTTATAAGGTGATTCTTCTGAGGCTTTGATAAATTCGTCTTGACGGGCAAGCAATACTTTGTAGCGTTTGCGGGCGTTTCCCGGCAACAAGATGAACTGACGCGGATCTTCGCTGAAAGAGATGCTGTTCTGTGGCTTTTGTTTTTTGCGTTCTACTCCTGAACGGGAGTGTGCCAGACGGGTTACCATACGCATCAGGATCGGTTCGCCTAGTTTTTCTGAGAATTCGAAGCCGCTGTATACCATATCATACGCTTCCTGCTGATTGCTGGGTTCGTACATCGGTATCAGTGAGAAATCTCCGTAGAAACGGCTGTCCTGTTCGTTCTGCGAGGAGTGCATACTGGGGTCGTCTGCGGCTATCACAATCAATCCGCCTTTCACGCCTGTGATGGCAGAGTTGACGAAACAGTCGGCAGCTACATTCATACCTACGTGTTTCATGCAAACTAATGCCCGTTTACCTACGAAAGACATACCCAAGGCAGCTTCCATCGCTGTTTTTTCATTGGCACACCAACGGTTGTGTATATTCTGTTCGGTCGTTATAGGGGCCATTTGAATATATTCCGTAATTTCAGTTGAAGGAGTACCCGGATAGGCATAAACGCCTGAAAGTCCGGCATCCAGTGCAGCTTGTGCAATGGCTTCATCGCCAAGTAAGAGTTGCTTGCTCATATCTATTTCTTTTATTTAGTGTTGATCACAGTTTGTTAATCTATCGGGCAAAGATAGGCTTTTCCGTTCGTTTTATCACAAATTTACTTGAAAATCTTTCTTTCATTCAGGGCTTTCCAGTATTTTCTTGCATTTGCCATGTGGTCGGCGTAATTGGAGGCAAAGTTGTGAGTTCCGGAAAAATCTTCTTTGGCACACATATAGATATAGTTATGTTTGGTATAGTTCAACACGCTGTCTATTCCCTTTTTAGAGGGGATACGGATGGGTCCCGGCGGTAGTCCGGTATTGATATAGGTGTTGTAGGGAGAATTGACTTTTAAATGCTCGTTGGTGATTCGGCGCAGACTGAAGTCCTGCAAGGCAAATTTGATGGTGGGATCTGCCTGTAAGGGCATATCTTGGTGTAATCGGTTGATATACAATCCGGCTACCATTGGTTTTTCTTCGTTGTTGTTGGTTTCTTCTTCAACGATGGAAGCAAGAGTGCTGACTTCTTCCGGTGTCATGCCGATGGCAGTAGCTTGCGCCAGGCGATCTTTATTCCAGAAACGTTTGTGTTCGCTCTTTATTCGTTTGAAGAATTCGTCTACGCTCATGTCCCAATATACCTGATAGGTTTCCGGTATGAAAAGGCTGGGGAGTGTTGTGCTGGTATATCCCATTTGAGCTTGGAAAGTAGAGTCGAACAGTTGGCTGGCGATTTCGGCAGAGTCTATCATGAGCTGCTTGCCGATGCTTCGTGCTAATCGGTCTAATGTCCGGACACTTCCGATAGTAAGGTTCATAGGTTCCTGATAACCTCTGGAAAAACGGCTATATACATGATAGACATTGTCATTAGGACGAATGGCATAACGACCGGTATGTATGTTCTGATTGAAATCCTTGTATTTTGCCATCCACTGGAATCCGGTGAACTTATTGACATGCCCGAATTCTTTTATTTTATGGTAGATAGAATCAGCCGTATCATCCCGGTCTATATAGATATATACGGTTTTAGATGGATGAAATTGGGGAGCAAACAGATAATAATAGAGAGTTCCTCCTGCAACTGCGCAAAGGAAAAATGCTCCGATTAGAATTGACAATAGAATGTTTCTCTTTTTTCTCTTCATCTTTTGAGGTCTATTTAAAAAGTTCGCCAAAGATAAAAAGAATTTGGATAGGAGTGCTCTCTTTTTAAGATGAATCCATTCTTTCATGTTGCATTTGCCTTACTTGATTAACTCTGTTGCTTATTGTGTCTCTTGGCGTTTATTGTAATTGTCTTCTTGCTTCCGGAGTAGTTTCACTATTCCCATATATTGTGGGACTATTTTCCCGCAATATGAGAGAATACTTTCCCACAAAATAAGAGAATATTTTCCCACAATATGTGGGACTAAGACAATCTCTTGACGTTACAATGTGAAACCATTGAGAGTAATACAACAACTCCCTTTTATTGAAGTGAGAGTCTGTTTGTAACTAGAATGCCATTGGCACAGGAAAATGAATTCATTTCAGCGAAACGAGTTTTGCAAGTTAGTTCGGCCACAGAGAATAATTAATGTCTGCTTCTATTTTGTTTTCTATCTCATCGGGCAGAGGCGCAAAGAAATCCATGTTAGTCAGACTCTCAATGCTATCTATTGTTACTGCATAGGATGATAGAGGTTCTACCGCCTGCTCATTGTTGAATAAGAAACCGATAGCCCGCATCGGCTTGACAAAAGGAGAAAGGACTACTTTAAAAAACTTTTGAGGTACTACGACTTTATTCTTTCCGATTGTTTTGGGATGTTTTTCTATGATAGGTCCACATATAATAATAATGGCGCTGTCCGCTATGGCCCAATTCCGGATCTTTTCTTCCAGGTTTTTCCATCCTCTTCTATTTAGTTGTGGGTGTTGTGGACACATATTGCTGAAATAGAATGATTCTTTCATGGCTTCAGGGCTCCATTTCATATCTGCGGCGGGAGCCATATGACCTTTGTCATATCCTGAACGGGTGTAATCGGCATTCGTCGCAATCGGACCTGTCACTAATGGGTCGGCAATAAAACGATTACCTCTTTTTTCTTTTCCTTTGGTTTCTTTCCTGGTTAATTCGTAAGAAACCCAGTTGGGGATTTTTAAATCTTTGTTGTATGATACCGTATATCCGCTATGCCGGATGATTTGTTCTTGCCGGGGAATTAGTGATATGGGTGTCTCCAGATCCTTACCGGGCGGAATTTGAAAGGAAGCGTCAGTTAGCGGTTCGTTATTTTTTTGGATATTAATCTGCTGGCAATACAAATAAACACCCAAAAGAATAGGAATGAGCACAATAATGGCAATGATACATCCTAATCTATTATTAGAGCGTGATTTCTTTTTGAATAGTTTTCTGTTTTTACCTTTTTTATTTCGATTCATTGATTGGCTGGTGATGACAGGTTTGTTTTATTCTTCTTTTCTCATGCTGAATTCACAACCGCAGTATTGTTGGTTGTAAAAGTTGTATTCTTTAATGATGGCAATGCGTCGTTCGCTAAGTCCCCCTTTCCGCCAATTCTGTTCCCAGTATGTGACATCCGGGTAAGAAGCGGTAGCATATTGTCCGGCTTCATTGATCTGCTCCAGGCTTTTCCAACGGCTGGAGGCAAGTGTTGTGGTAATTACAGAGAAACCATGTTCATGTGCGTAACGGGCTGTCTCCAATAAACGCAGTTTAAAACAACGCAGGCAACGTCCTCCTCTTTCGGGTTCCTGCTCCATTCCTGCTATGTGGCATCGCCAGGTTTCATGATCGTAATCAGCATCTATGATCTCCAATCCCAATGATTGGGCATAGCGCGTGCATTCTTCTTTTCTTATAATATACTCTTCCTGCGGATAAATATTAGGATTGCAATAATAAATAACGGGGGTGATATGATGTTGCATCATACATTCAATAATGGCTGATGAACAAGGAGCACAACAAGTATGAAGTAAGACTTTATCGGCTCCTCCCGGAACTTCAAGTTGGAATTTCTTTTTCATGCTGTAAAGTTAGTACATATTTATGATACGAGTCAATGGTTTATGCTTTATTCAGAATAGTTTTTTTAGTATCTTTGTCCACTCAAGTTTATAACAGATCAATAATGGATGAATTAAATTGCGGGCAAGAAGAGCAATATGCAGGCCCGGAGAAGAAAAAAAGTACTTCGAAAATTGTAAAGAGAACTTTAGTGGTGGCTGCATTAGCTTTGGCGGTATATGTTGTATATTCCGTCGTTTATTTATTTGTTTCGCCTGATCGTAATATTCAGCAAATTTATCTCGTTCCTGAAGATGCTGCGTTTATCATTCAATCATCAGCTCCGATTGAAGATTGGGAAAAGTTTAGTGGAAGTGAAACATGGCAATGTTTGAAGAAAGCGAAATCTTTTGAGGAAGTAACGAAGAGTGTAGAGAAACTCGATTCGGTTGTCAAAAGCAATAAAGTGTTGTTGTCACTTGTTGGTGAACGGGATATGCTTATTTCGCTTCACAAGACCCGTGCCACAGCGTGGGATTTTCTGCTTATCCTGGATATGCAGAAAACATCGAAGATGGATTTATTGAAAGACCAGGTGGAAACCGTATTGGTTATGAGTGGTTTCACTGTCACTAACCGGATGCATAACGGTATTAATATCCTTGAAATGCGTGATCCTGAAACAAGGGACATTTTCTATATTGCATTTGTAGATAATCATTTGGTGGGTTCTTATACATCCGGGCTTGTCGAGTCGGCTATTGATTCGCGTAATAAACCTAAAATCGGACTTGACCAGTCTTTTATTGAAACAGAGAAGCTGGTTTCCGGTAAGGGGCTTGTCAGAGTCTTTATTAATTATGCGCGCGTACCTCAATTTATGTCTATTTATCTAGGCGCAAGAAACGAATACATTGATCTGTTTAGCAATTCGATGAATTTTGCCGGACTCTATTTAAATACGAATAAGGAGAGGATGGAAGTGAAAGGGTATACGTTGAGAAAAGATTCTGCCGATCCTTATGTCACTGCTTTATTGAATTCGGGAAAGCATAAAATGAAAGCGCATGAGATTCTGTCCGGGCGTACGGCTCTTTATACGAATATAGGTTTCAATAATCCGGTAACTTTTGTGAAAGAGTTGGAGAATGCGTTGCTGGTTCATGATAAACAATTGTATGATTCTTTTCAAAGTTCCCGGAAAAAGATAGAAGGGTTATTCGGGATATCATTGGAAGAAAACTTCTTGAGTTGGATGTCGGGAGAGTTTGCTATTACGCAATCCGAACCAGGCTTGTTAGGACATGATCCCGAACTAATTCTGGCTATCAGGGCTAAAAGTATAAAAGATGCCCGTAAGAACATGGAATTTATTGAAAAGAAGATTAAGCGGCGCAGTCCGGTTAAGATTAAGACAGTCAATTATAAAGATTTCGAGATTAACTATGTTGAAATGAAAGGCTTTTTCCGCCTGTTCTTTGGAAAACTATTTGATAAATTTGAAAAGCCATATTATACTTATGTCGATGATTATGTAGTTTTTAGTAATAAGGCTGCGTCTTTACTTTCTTTTGTGGAAGATTACGAGCAGAAGAATTTATTGAAAAATAATCCGGGATTTGAAAATGCGCTTTCATATTTGAAGTCAAGTTCTACCATATTCTTATATACGGATGTGCACAAGTTTTATTCCCAGCTGAAGCCTATGATGAATCCTGCCACATGGAATGAGATACAATCCAATAAAGATGTTCTGTATTCGTTTCCTTACTGGACTATGCAGGTTATAGGAGATGGACAGTCGGCTTCTTTGCAATATGTGATGGATTACAGTCCATATCAGCCGGAGGAGGTCGTTGCCATTGCTACCGATGAAGACGACAAGGAAATGAGTGAAGATGCTGAAACTGAAAAAGAACAGATGAGCGAATTGAAGCGTTTCTATGTCGAAAAGTTTGAAGGAAACGTTTTGAGGGAGTTTTATCCGGAGGGAGCGTTGAAGAGTGAAGCGGAAGTAAAAGAAGGGAAACGCCATGGTCGTTACCGTGAATATTATGAAGATGGAACATTGAAACTTCGTGGAAAGTATGCAAATAATAAACCGAAGGGTACATGGAAGTACTATACTGAAGACGGAAAATTTGAGCGCAAAGAAAAGTTCTAGATTGCGTCAACAAAAGTTGATTTAAAAATTAAGCTCAAAAAAATAATCGGATTCTTTTTGTTTTCTCAAATAAAGCTGTAATTTTGCACGCCGTAAACGAGAGACAAACGCCGCTATAGCTCAGTTGGTAGAGCAACGCATTCGTAACGCGTAGGTCGCCAGTTCAAGTCTGGCTAGCGGCTCTCAAATTAGAACGCTGATTATTAATTAATAATCAGCGTTCTAATTTTTACAGGATTCCCTATTCTTATTTCAAAAGGGAAATCCTGCGTATGTAATAGATGTGAAATATAAAAATGTAATCTATGTTGAGTCGTATTATTGTTTTGGTCATCGCCGGAGTAGCCGTAGTCTATATCGTTCGCTTTATAGATAACTTTTTCTCTCGGCATAGAAGATAAAACTAGCTTTCAAACATTCTGCTGCGTGCCAGCATACAAGCGCCAACGATACCGGCTTTATCTTTCAACTTAGACGTGATGATGGCTGAATCTTTATTGACCAGATTTAGGGAGTACTTGCGTACGGCTGTTTTTATGGGTTGGGTGATATAATCACCGGTTAAAGATAAAGTTCCACCTATAATGACCAGTTCCGGGTTGAAAATATTGATTAGTCCGGCAATCTGTTTACCCAGTTTCTGCCCGATTTCTTCTACGATTTCAATACAAAGCAGGTCTTCTTTATTCACAGCGGCAATTATCTCATCAAGAGTGATCGGGTTTTCCTCTGTAGCGATTCGTGTAGATAAAATGGAACTTTCCCCACTTTGAATACGCTCCAATAAAATACGATGAAGTGCCGAGCCGGAAGCTTCTGTTTCCAGGCAACCTTTTTTTCCGCAATGGCAGATTATTTCATTATCATAAGCACTCATGTGTCCAAATTCACCGGAGAATCCGGATTTTCCGGTATAAATCTTACCATCAATGATAATTCCGATACCTACTCCCCAGCTTACATTCACGAAAATGATATCTTTTTCTCCTTTCACGCAGCCTTGCATGTATTCACCATAAGTCATGGCACGCGTGTCATTGTCGACAGTTACTTTATATCCCAATTTCTCGGATAATACATCTGCCAACGGCCTTTCTTCGAAATTGAACTGGCTGAAGCTATATCCTGATTCAGGATTTACACGCCCCGACACATTTACATTAATATTTAAGATCTTCTCTTTATTAATAGTGAGCTTCTTTATAAAATTGAGAATATGTTTGCATAACTCATTCATCCCTTCGATTGAATTCTCAAACTTATAAGGTATATTCATTTTTAATTCTACCATATCGCCTTTGAAATTTATCAGTCCGATATTGACGGCGAATCTTTTGATGTCTACACCCAAAAAGTAACCGGATTCCGGATTAAGCCCATAGAGGTTGGGATGGCGTCCGCCACTAGTCTCCAATTTGCCATAATCATTAATATATCCGTCATCACACATTTCACCGATAAATTTGGTGACGGTTGGTACACTTAAATCCAGTTCTTTTGAAAGATCGGGAATTGTAGAACTTCCATTATATATATAATGTGTAATAATCCTCTTTTTGACGAGAGCGCTTTTAGAGCCCTTTTCTATTTCTTTCAAGAATTGTTGGTTCATAACTATGCATATTTGGTAAATCACACAAAGATAATTAATTTTTTTATTAATGCGTGGTTTTGAGGCCTTGAAAATTAGAATGTCTTGAATGTTATATTCCCTATATACTATGTAATGGATTTATATATAGGATAATATAGCTATGGACAATCGTGGATATAATAAATGAGATAAGATGATTTGTGAGGTAATTCCCCCTTCTATTAATTAACAATGTGAGAAATAATGATTTTATTAATAAAATATTTTATTATCTATTGTTTATTTAATAAATATAGCTATATTTGTGCCGTGATATTATTAATAAAAGTCTATATCCTTAAATGAATTTAATATGAGAAACTATTTTTTAGGCCTGTGTTTATTTTTTGCATTGTGTTTCACGGCATGCTCTCATTCAGATGATTCTGTTGATGTGCTAATTATTGGTGGAGGTGCTAGTGGGGTAACTGCTGGTATTCAGTCTGCTCGAATGGGGGCTGCGACATTGATAGTAGAAGAAACAGAATGGCTGGGTGGGATGCTCACTTCTGCAGGTGTAAGTGCTGTTGACGGAAACTATGATTTACCGGCAGGCTTGTTTGGTGAGTTTCGCGGACGTTTGGCAGATTATTATGGAGGGCTTGATTCTCTAAAAACCGGTTGGGTGAGTGCAGTGTTGTTTGAACCTTCAGTCGGAAATAAAATTTTCCATGAAATGGTTGACGCGGAGAAAAATCTAAAAGTATGGCATAATGCTACTTTGGTAAAGTTGGAAAGAGAGAATGATGCTTGGATTGCTCAAATTCAGATGAATGATAATACAATCAAAAAAATACATGCTAAAATATTGATTGATGGTACTGAATTGGGGGATATAGCAAAAATGTGCGGGGTGAAATATGATATCGGTATGGAAAGCCGTCATGATACAAAAGAAGATATTGCTCCGGAAGAAAAAAATAATATAGTTCAGGATATTACATACGTAGCAATCTTGAAAGATTATGGTAAAGATGTGACTATTCCTTGTCCTGAAGGATATAATAAGGATGAATTTGCTTGTGCTTGTGCCAGTCACGTTTGTATCACGCCTAAAGAACCGGATCGTGTATGGTCTAAAGACATGATGATAACTTATGGAAAACTTCCTAACAATAAATACATGATTAATTGGCCGATAGAAGGCAATGATTATTATGTAAACTTGATTGAAATGACCCGTGAGGAACGTGAAGAAGCCCTGAAATATGCAAAACATTATACGATGTGTTTCGTTTATTTTCTGCAACATGAATTAGGTTTTAATACATTGGGTTTAGCTGACGATGAATATCCTACAGCCGACAAATTACCATTTATTCCTTATCATAGAGAGTCTAGGAGAATACATGGATTAGTGCGCTTTAATCTAAATCATGTTTGTGAACCGTTCAAACAGTCCCAACCTCTTTATCGCACTTGTATTGCCGTAGGAAATTATCCTGTGGATCATCATCATACCCGTTATCATGGATATGAAGAATTACCTAATCTTTATTTTCATCTGGTCCCTTCATACGGTTTGCCTTTAGGAACTTTGATTCCTAAAGATATTGAAGGGTTGATCGTTGCTGAAAAATCAATATCCGTTTCTAATATAATTAATGGTACTACTCGCTTACAGCCTATGGTAATGCAGATTGGACAAGCAGCGGGAGCATTGGCAGCTCTTGCAGTGAAAGATAATAAAAGTATTAGCGAGGTATCTGTTCGTGAAGTGCAAAATGCAATATTGGATGCGAAAGGATATTTATTGCCTTATTTAGATGTTGCAATAGATCATCCGATGTTTAAATCGTTGCAACGTGTAGGTTCTACAGGAATTTTGAAAGGTATAGGTGAAAGTGTTGATTGGGCTAATCAAATGTGGTTCAGAGCAGATACATTGTTATTGGCGAATGAACTGGAAGGGTTAGGTGATGTTTATCCCTATGTCAATAAGCAGGTTATTGAAGGTAATAATACTATATCAATTCAGAAAGCTACAGAGATGATAGGAGAGATTGCCGAAAAAGAAGGTATTGAATTGAAAGAAGGTAGAGTAGAAGAGATATGGAATGAATTTGATTTGAAGAATTTTGATATGAATCGAGATATTCTACGAAGTGAAATGGCGATTTTGATTGATCAGATATTAGATCCTTTCAATAATAAAAAAGTAGATATTACAGGACAGTATATTCAATAGGTAATAATATAAATGTTAACTGCTGTTTTAATTAAACTAATATGAAAACATTAGATCGAAGAGATTTTCTGAAAAAAGCTACATTGGCTGGTGCATCAGCTTTGGCGGCACCAACTTTGTTGGAATCTTGTACTTCAAAAGCTAGTGCCAGTACAGTAGTGGCAACTGATGGTTTGGAAAGTAAACTCATTGTTCCTAAAAACAATGGATTAAAAATCACCGGAACTTTTTTGGATGAGATTTCACATGATATTCCACACCAAAACTGGGGTGAGAAAGAATGGGACATGGATTTTCAGCATATGAAGAATATAGGAATTGATACGGTAATAATGATCCGTTCGGGTTATCGTAAATTTGTCACTTTTCCTTCTCCCTATCTGCTGAAGAAGGGATGTTATATGCCTTCTGTTGATTTGGTAGATATGTTTTTGCGTTTGGCTGAAAAGTATGAAATGAAATTCTATTTTGGACTATACGATTCGGGTAAATATTGGGACACAGGGGATATGACCTGGGAAGTGGAAGATAACAAATATGTAATTGATGAAGTTTGGGAAAATTATGGTTCCAAGTATAAAAGTTTTGGAGGATGGTATATCAGTGGTGAAATAAGCCGGGCAACGAAAGGTGCGATTGGCGCTTTCCATGCATTAGGAAAACAATGTAAGGATATATCTAATGGATTGCCGACTTTTATATCGCCTTGGATTGATGGAAAAAAAGCAATCATGGGAACGACAAAAATGACTAAAGAAGATGCCGTTTCTGTACAACAACACGAAAAAGAATGGGATGAAATTTTTGATGGAATTCATGATGTGGTAGATGCATGTGCATTTCAAGATGGTCATATTGATTATGACGAATTGGATGCGTTCTTTTCTGTCAATAAAAAATTAGCAGATAAGTATGGCATGCAATGCTGGACAAATGCCGAATCTTTTGACCGTGATATGCCTATTCGTTTTCTACCCATTAAGTTTGATAAACTTCGGATGAAGTTGGAAGCAGCCAAACGTGCCGGATATGATAAGGCTATTACTTTTGAATTTTCTCATTTTATGAGTCCGCAATCAGCCTACCTGCAAGCTGGTCATTTATATGACAGATATAAAGAATATTTTGAAATAAAATAAATGTTATGAAGTCTACAATCAATTTTGGTTATCTTATATTCCTTTCTGTTGTGGCAGCATTGGGAGGATTCTTGTTCGGATATGATACTGCAGTTATATCGGGAACAATTGCCCAAGTGACTCAACTTTTTCAATTAGATACGCTACAACAGGGATGGTATGTAGGATGTGCTTTAGTAGGCTCTATCGTAGGTGTCCTTTTTGCAGGAATCTTAAGCGATAAGTTAGGAAGAAAACTTACGATGGTTATTTCAGCTGTATTGTTTTCCACATCAGCCTTAGGATGTGCTCTATCAGCCGATTTTACCCAATTGGTGGTTTATCGGATTATAGGTGGAGTAGGAATAGGGGTTGTGTCCATTGTTTCTCCTCTTTATATATCAGAACTAGCTGTAGCGCAGTATAGAGGACGCTTGGTGTCATTGTATCAGTTGGCTGTAACAGTTGGCTTTTTGGGAGCTTATTTAGTTAACTATCAATTATTGGCATGGGCGGAGAGTGGTACTCAATTAAGTGTGGACTGGTTGAATAAAGTATTTATTACTGAAGTATGGAGAGGTATGTTGGGTATGGAAACATTGCCGGCAATCTTATTCTTCATTATTATATTCTTTATTCCGGAAAGTCCTCGTTGGCTAATTGTAAGAGGTAAGGAATTGAAGGCTGTAAATATACTAGAGAAGATATACAATTCAATGACAGAAGCAAAAAGTCAATTAAAAGAAACGAAATCTGTACTTATCTCTGAAACGAAATCAGAATGGTCGTTATTGATGAAGCCTGGAATTTTCAAAGCTGTCATTATTGGTGTATGTATTGCTATTTTAGGACAGTTTATGGGTGTGAATGCAGTGCTTTATTATGGCCCTTCTATCTTTGAAAACGCAGGACTTTCAGGAGGAGATTCTCTTTTTTACCAAGTTCTGGTAGGACTAGTCAATACATTGACCACTGTTCTGGCTCTTGTCATCATCGATAAGGTGGGCCGCAAGAAGCTGGTTTATTACGGAGTTTCGGGCATGGTGCTCTCTCTGGTCCTTATCGGTCTTTATTTTCTCTTCGGAGATTCCCTGGGAGTATCCAGCTTCTTCCTTCTCGTTTTCTTCCTGTTCTATGTATTCTGCTGTGCCGTATCCATCTGTGCCGTGGTTTTCGTACTCCTCTCGGAGATGTATCCCACCAAGGTTCGCGGACTGGCCATGTCGATAGCAGGATTTGCTCTGTGGATCGGAACGTACCTGATCGGACAGTTAACCCCCTGGATGCTCCAAAACCTTACCCCCGCCGGAACATTCTTCCTGTTCGCCCTCATGTGCGTGCCGTATATGATGATTGTCTGGAAACTCGTGCCCGAGACCACCGGGAAGTCGCTGGAGGAGATTGAAAGATACTGGACCCGTTCGGAATAAATATAAAACAGACCTTATAATTAATCAATTAACAACTGGACAGTAGAAATAGCTAGAGATGTTTTTTTGTATGGCCATTCAATAAACGTTATCATCGATATATCTATCCATACTGTCTTATAATAGATAATATTATGGATTTAAAAAAATTAGCAAATCAATACAAGGATGAACTTTTGGACAATGTCCTTCCCTTTTGGCTCAAAAACTCGCAGGATCATGAATATGGTGGTTATTTCACTTGCCTTGATCGTGAAGGAAAAGTTTTCGATACGGATAAATTCATTTGGTTGCAAGGTAGAGAAGTATGGATGTTCTCTATGCTCTACAATAAAGTAGAAAAACGTCAGGAATGGTTGGATTGTGCTATTCAGGGTGGCGAATTTCTAAAAAAATATGGACATGACGGCAATTATAACTGGTATTTTTCTCTTGACCGTTCGGGTAGACCATTGGTAGAACCATACAATATATTTTCGTATACATTCGCCACCATGGCTTTCGGTCAGTTAAGCTTGGCTACAGGTAGTCAGGAATATGCAGATATTGCCAAGAAAACCTTCGATATTATCTTGTCTAAAGTGGATAATCCGAAAGGAAAGTGGAATAAGCTTCATCCAGGTACTCGCAATTTGAAGAACTTTGCCCTGCCGATGATCCTCTGTAATCTTGCTATGGAAATAGAACATCTTTTGGATAAAAGTTATCTAAAAGAAACAATGGAAACTTGCATCCATGAAGTTATGGAGGTTTTTTATCGTCCTGAACTTGGTAATATCATTATTGAAAACGTAGATATAGATGGAAACTTGGTAGACTGTTTTGAAGGCCGTCAGGTGACCCCAGGTCATGCCATTGAAGCGATGTGGTTTATCATGGATCTGGGTAAACGCCTGAATCGTCCTGATTTGATAGAGAAAGCCAAAGAGACCACTCTTACAATGCTCGATTATGGATGGGATAAAGAGTGTGGCGGCATTTATTACTTTATGGATCGTAATGGTTGCCCACCTCAACAATTGGAGTGGGATCAGAAACTTTGGTGGGTGCATATTGAAACGCTTATTTCTCTACTGAAAGGCTATCAACTAACGGGAGATCAAAAATGTCTGGAATGGTTTGAAAAAGTACATGACTATACATGGACACATTTCAAGGATAAAGAATATCCCGAATGGTACGGGTATCTGAACCGAAGAGGAGAAGTGTTGCTTCCACTCAAAGGAGGAAAATGGAAAGGATGCTTTCATGTGCCAAGAGGATTATTTCAATGCTGGAAGGTATTACAAAATTTGAGTGAAATAAAATAATTAATGAAAAATGTTACATATGAAAAGGATATTTATAATAGCATGTATTATTTTGACCATTGCTTCTACAGCTTTTGCTGAAGAATGCAGAGTTGGGCTAACCTTGATTCCTCCAGGCACAATTACGAATAAAGTAGATTTGGACATACGTGCAGGTATTGTCAATAAAGGGAATACTCAACAGGACTTTTATGTCTCTATTTATTTGAATGACGTAAATCAAGATTCATTAATTCATTTTTCTCGTATAACATTGGCACCGGGGAGTTCTCGGGAAATAAAGTTCTCTTTAAAAACAACTAACAAGATTGGTAGGAATCGCATCATCCTTAAAGTCAAAGAGAAAAATGAAGAATTTACAATTTCTAAAGACTTTGAAGTAATTAATTCAGAAATTCGATCTACGCGTCTGATAGACGGAGCATGGGCAGGCCTTTATCATTGGAGCGAGATAGAAGGAAAGCATTGGAATCCTGATATAAAAAAGATGACTGATGATCAATGGCGTGAGTTGGTGCGTTCTATGCATAGTATAGGGATGGATGTTATAGTTCTTCAAGAAGTTTTTCGCAATCAGGACTATGTAGGAAAACATGATTTGAATATAAACAACTACCAAGGAAAAGCATTTTATCCTTCCACTCTTTATCCAGGAAGGATGCCTATTTCTGCGAAAGACCCAATAGGAGCTATTCTTTCTGAAGCGGACAAACTAGGAATGTCAGTTATGATGGGAGTAGGAATGTTCGCTTGGTTTGATTTTACTGTAGAGTCTCTTGAATGGCATAAGCAAGTAGCCAAAGAATTATGGGATATGTATGGAGATCATCCTTCTTTCTATGGCTTTTACGTATCCGAAGAATGTGCCGGTAATCTGTATAATTCAGAATCGACCAATGAGGGACAGATGATGCGTAAGAAAGAGATTGTGGATTTCTTTCGTGAGTTTAAGAAATACACCTCCCAATTTGCTCCGGAAAAGCCCGTAATGCTTGCTACCAATAGTATGGAAGTACTAAAAGGTGCAGACACTTATCCCACTTTATTACAAAATCTCGATATATTATGTCCATTTGGTTTTGCACGTATGCCAGAAGGAGACCTTACAGGAAAAGAAGCGGCCGATATTTTGCAAAAATTCTGTGATGATGCCGGTGCGCACTTATGGTTTGATCTTGAAGCTTTCTTATTCAATCCGGATAATTCTCTTTATCCTCGTCCGATAGATGAGATCATCCGTGATTTGAACTTGCTTGACAATTTTGAGAAAGTACTATGCTATCAATATCCAGGAGTCTTTAATAATCCAAAGATGTCGATACGTATAGGAGAAGAACGTACAATTGATCTGTATAATGCCTATAAGACTTACATGAAGAAAATAAAAGCAGATCGTTACAACAAAATCAAATAACCTTTTCACTTAATAAATTAAATTCATTATTATGAAAACTATCACACAATTTATTTTTATTATTTTGTGTTTATCAGATATGATATTCACTTCATGTGCTGATGGTGATTTCGGAGCCAATCCGTATGATCCGAATACCCCAATTACGGTATCACAGCTACCTAAAGTACTTTCTTTCACTCCTACAGAGGGAAAGGAGGGTGATGTAATTACTATTACAGGAGTAAATTTTACAACTGCCACTAATGTCGCTTTCGGTGGGAAAGGTGCGTCTAGTTTTGAAATTATTGATGATGCTACTATTGAGGCCGTTGTTAGTTCGTATGGAGGTACAGGTGCGGTAGCAGTTACAAATCATAAAGGTACACGTTCATTGGAAGGTTTTCTATTTATCAAAGAAATTGACCCGACAGAGAATCCGAATCTGGCATTGAATGGCTATGCAACAGGTTCGGCTGCTATTAGCGGAAGTATCTCGAACATCAATGACGATAATGATAAATCCTGGTGGCAAGCTGCAGGTAACGACAATGAATGGGTGAAAATAGACCTCGGGAAAATATATAGCATTAATACTGTAGTGATGACATGGGATATGAACGCAGCAGGTACTGATTGTGACCTTATGATTTCGGAAGACGATGTTAATTACACAACTATCTATTCTATCAAAAATTGGGATGCAGTCTCTAATGATGGAATTAACAAAGTCAGCTTTGACAATGCCAATGCCCGTTATGTCAAATTAGCAAATATGAAGAACTCTGCTACTCCATATAATATGACATTGTTTGAGGTTGAAATATATAATACTCCACCGGCAGAGAATTTGGCATTGCAGAAGATTGCATCCGCTTCTTCTAATAATGCGGCGGCTTTCAATGCAGTCTATGGAAATACTTCATTTATGTGGCAAGCAGAAGGCAATGATGACGAGTGGTTCAAGGTAGATCTTGGAAAGATTTATACTATTAATAATGTTGTCATACAATGGGATGCGGGCGCTTATGCTGCTGATTGTGAAATCCTCATTTCGCAGGACGATGTAGAATATACTTCGGTTTATTCTATCACGGGATGGGATTCTGCCGCTACAGAAGGTGCTCAGGATATGAATTTCGACAATGTGGATGCTCGTTATGTCAAGGCTTTACTCAAGAATGGAGCTACACCTTGGCGAATGACAATCAAGGAATTTGAGGTATACAAACAGTGGTAATATTTATAATTTAATAATATGAAAAAAATAATATCAATTCTGTCAATATTAATAGTGCTTCCTATACTTACACTTTCATCCTGTGATACAAGCACTGCTCCGCCTCCTACCAATGAGGAGAATTTGACAGAACAGACTATGGATGTAGTATATGATAATGTGATGACTTATCAGCTCTCTTATATCCGTTCTTTGCAGCTTTCCAGTGGAGCTATAAAGGATAAAGATACTTCGAACAGTAAAATTACTCCTTATTTTGCCCATTTTGCAGTTTTGGCTTTACTGAAAGATCCTACAAATCAGAATATAGAGGCAGTGAAGAAATATATTAAATGGTATCTTGGCAAACTGAATGGCATTACGAATCCTTATAAAGGAGGCGCAGAAATAGAAGGTTCTGTCTATGACTATTTTGGTGATTCGGAAACTACTCAAGGAACGTATGACTCTGTGGATTCTTATGCGGCTACTTTTTTGGAAATCATCATGGAATTTGCTCAAACATCCGGAGAAAATAAAAGCTGGCTTGAACAGTATAAGAGCAAAATCTCTTTGGTAGCAAGCGCAATGGTGAAAACGATCGATACCGACTTTAACCAGTTGCCAGGCACTATCACAGAAGATGAAAATGACGGTCTTAGCGTTGCTTCGTATGTTTACGACGTAAAATACCTGATGGATAATTGCGAAGTAAACATAGGACTTAAAGCTGCCAAATGGCTTAAAGATAACAACCTGATCGATAATGATTATGATTTTGCGGGCCTATTGGCAAAAAATACGGAAGGTATAGGTACATTATGGAATGGAACTACTTATGATTGGTGGAAAAGTAACTCTGTAACCACCGACTGGAAACAATTCTATCCTGACGCAACAGCTCAACTTTATCCGGGCATGTTTAATGTGATTGAACCGAATAGTCAAACTGCTAATAAATTGTATACTCAATTTAATAAAACATATACTAGTTGGGCCAACGGGGTAACTTACTCATCTTTCCCTTGGACAATTATTGCATATGCGGCAGCCACTATTAATGATACAGTACGAGTGAATACCTACTTGAAGCATATTAATTCTTTAAATATTAAAGGACAGCAAAAAACGAATTGGTATAGTATGGAAGCAGGCTGTATTGTTCTAGCTATCGATAGGATAAAGAATCCGGTTATTGACAGTGAGTATACGCCTATAAATTAATACTATAAAATAGATTACATATGAAAAACTATAATAATGAAAATAAGAGCCAGAGCTTGATATTAACATTATGCATGATAATATTTCTGCTTTCACCATCTGTCTTATTCGCACAGAAACAGAATATAACGGGTAAGGTGATTGATGTTCAGGGACAGCCGGTTATAGGTGCTACTGTTTTATTGCAAAACACTACTACAGGTGTGATAACAAATATGGACGGAGAGTTTGTACTAGTCAGTCCCGCTAAAGAAAACACGATCACTGTTAGCATGATAGGATATAATTCTGTCACTGTCAAAGCGGTAGCCGGTCAACGGGTTTCTATTACTCTGATAGAGAAAACGTATGAGCTGGATGGTTTAGTCGTGATTGGATATGGTTCTATTGCTAAGAAAGATATTACGGGAGCTGTCGGAGTTGTCAGTGGAAAAGAGCTAAAAGATATGCCTGTAAGTAGCATTAATAATGTCCTTCAGGGTAAAGTTCCCGGTCTGACTGTTACTTCCAGCAGTGGTACTCCGGGTGCGGGAAGTGTTACCCATATCCGTGGTATTGGTTCTATTACAGGTTCTACAACCCCTCTGTATGTAGTAGATGGTCTTCCGCAAACCGGTATTGATTATCTGAATCCGAATGATATTGAGTCAATAGCCGTTCATAAGGATGCTTCGGTAGCTGCTATTTATGGTTCTCGTGGAGCAAACGGAATTATTATCATTACGACTAAATCAGGTAGCCTTGAAAACAAAGCGCAAGTTAGTTATGATGGATATATCGGTTGGCAAACACCTTGGAAACGTCCGCATATGCTTAATGCCGCAGATTACATCACTTATAAAAATCTGGCAGCTGACAATGCCGGTCAGGAGCGTGTTGCCGCTTTTGCTACCCAAGAAAATATTGACGCAGTTCTCAACTTCGTTAATAAAAATTCAGGCCCCAATGGAACTGACTGGTGGAAAGAGATTATCAATGATGGGGCATTTATGCATAACCACAATATTAGCGTCAATGGCGGAACTAAAAATATAGGAATACTTTCCAGCCTAGCTTACACAGACCAAGATGGTATAGTTAAAGGTTCGAACTATAAACGTATTTCTTGGAGAAATAACTTCAATATGAAGATTTCAAAACGCGTCTCTTTAACTGCTAATGTCGGTATCATCGATGAAAAACGTCAATTGATTGACGAGAACAACCCTGCTACCGGTACTGTATTCAGTGCAATGGGAGCAGATCCTATCACACCTGTATTCCGTAATAATTTGGTTGACGTACCTATTTTTCTAAGTCAGATTTACAATGGGTATGAACCGAATAATCTCTATTCGCAGTATTCCGGGATCTTATTCTCCAATAAACGCAATCCGGTGGGACAGATTCAAAGAATGAGACAGAGTACTTATGAATATCTTTATGTAAAAGCAGGAGCAAATCTGGAGATTAAGTTATTTGATTTTCTGAAGTTCAATTCGCGCTTCGGCATGGATATTAGTAGAAGCCTAACTGATGGATTTCAACCTAAATACACCCTCAATGCCAATGATTACGCCAATGAGAATACAGTGATACAGGATAATTCCAGAAGCAACTATTTTGTATGGGAACAGACTCTTTCTTACGATCAAACCTTCGGGAAGTTTAAGATAGGAGCATTACTCGGTACTTCAGCTGAAGAAACAAGCGTTTCGAGTGTCAATGCTTCTATACAAGGGGTGATAAATAATGATAAGGATATGGCTATTCTTAATGCAGGCACAACAAACCCGGCAGTATCCGGCTATCCTTATGACAACTCGATGTTATCATTCTTCGGACGTGTCAGTCTGGATTATGACAGCAAATATCTTATTGCTGCCAACCTACGTCGTGATGGTTCCTCTAAATTTGCCGACGGACACAAATGGGGAACATTCCCATCCGTATCGGCTGCATGGCGCTTCTCCAGCGAATCGTTCATGGAATCTACTCACAATTGGTTGAGTGACGCAAAGCTGCGTATCAGCTATGGTTTGATTGGTAATCAAAATATTAGCGGGGGCGGATATGCTTCTACGTATGGAAGTACAATCTATGATCGTTACTCTTTCGGCTCCCCAAATACGGCGTCCATTGGTGCTGGCATTATTACCGTTGGAAATCCTGTTCTGAAATGGGAAACCTCTAAACAATTTGACATAGGTCTTGATTTAAGTCTCTTCAATAATAGTATTGAGATTGTAGCGGACTATTTCCGCAAGAATATAGACGATATGTTGATGCAAGAGCCTCAACCTACTACATTAGGGTTCCCGAACTTTCCATATGCAAATGTAGGATCTATGCGCAATGTAGGATGGGAATTAGGAGTTACTTATCGCAAAACATGGGGAGATCTCAACTTTACAGCTTCCGCCAATATTTCTACTTATAAAAATGAAGTGATCTCTTTGGGTAATGGCGATGCAATTTATGGTTCAGCATACAATAATAATACCATTACTAAGACAGAAGTGGGGCAACCGGTAGGATATTTCTATGGATATGTGACCAATGGTATTTTCCAGAACGCAGAGCAAGTAGAGGGTAGTGCGCAAAGAGAAACGGCAAAGCCTGGTGATATTCGTTATAAAGATTTGAATAATGACGATGTACTCGATGATAACGACCGTGCCAAGATTGGAGATCCCTGGCCTGACTTTGTTTACGGTCTGTCACTTGGAGCATCATGGAAAGGTTTTGATTTCAATATGTTTCTTCAGGGATCACAAGGAAATGATGTGATGAATATGACTCTTTACGATTTTGAATCAGGAACGGGTTACATGAATGCTCATTCAGATTTCCTCAAACGTGCTTGGAATGGTGAAGGTTCAACAGACAAGTATCATAGAATATCTGCCGATCAAGGTCAGAATCAGCTTATTTCCGATTATTTTATCGAAGACGGTTCATACTTTAGAATCAAGAATTTGCAGATCGGTTATAATTTCTGTGATCGTTTATTGAAGTTCAAGGGAATCAGTTACCTGCGCTTATATGTTAGTGTGCAAAATCTGCTGACTCTCACGAAATATTCAGGACTTGATCCGGAGATAGGTTCCTCCAACGCTACTCTCAATGGTATAGATCAGGGCTTTTATCCTCAAGCGAGAACTTGGACGATTGGTTTAAACGTTAAATTTTAAAGTAACATGAAAAATATAAAATACTTATTCGTGTCTCTATCATTAATATCACTCTTTTCGTGTTCTGATTTTTTAGACAGAGACCCTAAAGGCGTGATGGATCAAGACAGATTTTTTCTTTCGCCTGATGCTGGTTATAGTGCCGTCGTTAAGTGCTATAAAACTCTTAATGATGTAGCTGGATATGAAGCACCACGTATGGATTTATATAATATATCCACTGATGATTCGGAGAAAGGAGGGTCTGATGCAGGTGATCGCACTTTTGCGGGAGACCTTAGTTTTGGTCGAGCTTTGGCTTCCAATACTGATTTAGTTAACCTTTGGTCGAATATGTACAATGGGATAGCACGATGTAATATTTGCCTGGAGAATATTCCCAACAAGCCTTTGGTGGATGCGGATGGCTATCCTCTGTCGAATGACGTAAAAGCCAGATATATAGGGGAAGTGAAGTTTCTCCGTGCTTTCTTTTACTTTGAACTTTGCAAGATCTTCGGCGGAGTACCTTTAGTTGATCGTACGCTGACAGTTGATGATAGTAAGAAGTTAGTCAGAGCTACAGAAGCAGAGACGGCTGATTTTATAATAAAAGATCTGTCAGAGGCTGCTTTAGAAAGTAATATACCTGACAAGGCTTCTTTGCCGACTACAGAATTGGGACGTGTCACCAAAGAGGCTGTATGGGCCATGCAGGCACGTGTATATATGTATTTTGCAAAAGATAATCCATCTTATTATGCAGATGCACGTGATGCAGCAAAGAAAGTTATTGATTCGAAGAGCTGCGAATTAGCTCCCAATTTCCAATCACTTTACTTGAGTGACAACTACATGTTAAGTGAATCTATCTTCCCCAATATACGTGGTGATGTTCCAAACGATCACATTTATGGTTCTTTTATCCCCGTATATTCTAATCCAAGGTCTTGTGGAGCATATGGTTTTGACCAACCGACACAGAATCTTGTCGACGAATTTGAAGAAGGAGATCCTCGTTTATTGTACACGATTATAGAACCAGGTGATAAATTTCCTAAAGAGAAAGGGTCGGAAACACTGGATTTTTCAACATATCCTAATACAGGATACCACAGTCGTAAAGCTTTTCTTGTTGTTTCAAGAAGAGGTAATGGTTGGGGAGATGATGCTTGGACATTCCATATCATACGTTATGCAGATGTATTATTGCTATATGCTGAAGCTTTAATACAGACTAATGGAGATAAGGATGAAATTGTGAAATACATAAATATGGTCCGAGACCGTGCTAATGATTCCCGTTCGGGAGATATCGAAGCCACTTCACGTGTATTGATAATTCCAAATATTAAGCTGAAACCTGTGACTGTCAATGATGATCTGTTGGCAGCAGTCAAGCATGAACGCCGTATTGAATTAGCAATGGAATACAATCGTTTGTATGATCTTAAACGTTGGAATTGTTATGTAGAAACAATGAATACTTTTTCCACCTATCCTTATGCCAAAGGACGTGGAGCTGCCTTTAAAAAAGGGATAAATGAATTATTCCCTATTCCGCAGATTGAGATAGACCGCTCTGGAGGTTCAATTAAACAAAATCCCGGATATAATTAAATTTTTAGTAAATGCTGACGTTGTTTTGGGACAGTTGAATCTGTCCCAAATGACGAAGGCAAAGGAGAGAGAAAAGAATGAACAAATGAATAAACAAAATAAATATATAAATATTTATCAATAAATAATTTGCTTCTTCTTGTAATGTATCAACTTGGGATTTAGCGGAAACGCACTTTTAGATTTAGAAGTGGCCAAAGTGATAGCCGAAGTGGATGCCAGTGTTTTTGTTTTAGACTTTGTGCCTAATGCTTCTGTAGAACAGATGAAAGAACGAATGGAAACTTTCTATCGTATTATTCGTAGTAAACATCCGGATACGCCAGTCATTTTTATAGAAGATCCTATTTTCACTCATACGCTTTATGATGAAAGAATAGCTAAAGAAGTACAAAGAAAGAATGGCACATTAAAGGAAATATTCAACCAGTTAAAGAAGGAAAATGAAAAGAATATCATTTTTATCTCTTCCAAGAATATGCTGGGAGAAGATGGAGAAGCTACTATAGACGGTATTCATTTCACAGATTTAGGTATGATGAGATATGCAGATTTAGTTTGTTCAATCATTAAGAAAGCAATAAAATAAAATAGTGACGCTATCGGCTCGGTATAGCGTCACTATTTTAAATGCTTTGATAGGTGACTTTTTGTACGTTATATCAATAGAAACAAATCTTCAAATCTTCAAATATTAAAATGGTAAAATATCATTTTTGATATTTGAATGATGCTATAATTGAATTTATTCAGGCGGACGCCAGATATGAATAAGAATTGCAAAGATTAGCCATTAGTATTATTCAGGAATTAAAGAAATCCCTCCTTTATGGAGCATAATCATTATTATTTGATATTATACATTGCATAGTGAATGTGTTTTTCAATTTATTTATGCTTTTTGTTCAATAAAGTAAGTTCATAAAAGTGCTTCTAATAAGTAAGCATCCGAGAGTCTGTGCAAAAACTACTTTTGGAAGACTAGTGCTCCTCTTAAACTCACACTTTTCCTTTATATTAATTCAAGAGTTGTGTATTTGGATTACATATTTAAATTGCAAGATAAAATTCTTTTTTCTGCATTTCATATTTTATCAACAATAAGGACATATATAATGATACTAATGGCAAGAAAGCCCTTAGTCTTCTTTTGAGTTCATCCATCCCCATTATGTTGATACAGCGTGTCAGGTTATATATGGTCATAAAGATGTTAACCTCACTCAACACATTGGCTTTGCCTTTCATTAGGGTATATGTAAATCCCCATTGGCGTTTTAAAATCCCAAATTGATGTTCTATAATTTGTTGCCTCAATTTGTAGTAATTCCTATTTCCTATAACTCTGGCGTTATTTTCATCTATTACATCTTGATATTCACTTCTTTCTATTACTCTACCATTTTGATTTTGAGTACATTTTTCTCTTATTGAGCAATTTACACAAGCTGATGTTTTATATACTTTTGATCTATAATTGGGGCGGATTCTCCATTTCCCTGTTGTTGTCATTTGTTCTCCACAAGGGCAGATATAATAATCTCCGTCATTTATATAATGAAATTCAGCCAGTGGTATGGAATTCGAATTAGGTGATGTTGATGGCATAGGCGATGAATAAGTACATATTCCTGAATATTTACAGGCTTGTAGTTGGTCGCCGCTAGTATAACCGGCATCGCTAAGTGTGTTGAACGAATCTAATTGTAGTAGTTCCTGGACGGTCAATGCCGCTGTTGATAGTTCTCTTTTATCAGTTGATGCTCCAATATGAGAGTGAACCAATAATTTGTGTTTACTATCAGAGGCTGCTTGAAGCGCATATCCAACTCCTGATACATTATTGGTTAACATTAATGCTCTTGAATCTTTGTCTGTTAGACTTATTTGAGTATCATTACTATTCTTCAATTCCGTATCAAGAGTTTCGTATTTCTTACGCCTGTCTTGTTGTAATTTAATCTTAGATTTAAGAAGTTCTTTTTCTTCTTTATCAGTCTTATCTAAAGCTGCTTCAAATTCTTCAATACGGTTATCTATATATTCAAGATGTCTGTCTATCTTCTTTTGTGTATAAATGTTGCAGGATTATACGGTGGTCTCCCTTCTGATTGAAGTTTGACATGTTTAAACCCAAGCTCATCTATAGGCAAGATATCCACAAATAAATCGATAACCCTTGCCCAAGAATCTGGAGCAACCAATTGTTCAAGAGCTATCATTTGAATTTGATTTCTGTTTTCTCCTACTATGTAGTTCATAGACATATTGTTTAGTTTCTTTCCATAAATATACGAAAAATAAATGATAATTCAATATAGCGTCTAAGGTTTTTGCACAGACTCTCGGATGCTTACGGTTCTAATGAAACGTACAGTTGGTTTTAAAGAAACGCTACGTACCTTTAAAAGGAAGCGAATTTTGCTTGTAGAAATGGAATTACTTGATTTATTAGAAGCGCTTTTATGAACTTACTTTATTGAACAAAAAGCATAAATAGATTAAAAAAGACATTCACCATGCAATGCATAATATCAAATAATAATGATTATGCTCCATAAGGGACGGATTTCTTTAATTTCTGAATAATACTAATGGCTAATCTATGCGATTCTTTTCTATATCCGGCTGTTCGCCTGAATAAATTCAATTATAGCATCATTCAAATACCAAAATGATATTTTACTATTTTGGTATTTGAAGATTTGTTCCTATTGATATAATGTACAAAAAGCGATCTATCCAGAGTATTGGAAATAGTGACGCTATGTCAACAGGATAGCGTCACTATTTTATTTGATTGCTTTCTTAATGATTGGACAAACTAAATCAGCATATCTCATCATACCTAAATCTGTGAAATGAATACCGTCTATAGTAGCTTCTCCATCTTCTCCCAGCATATTCTTGGAAGAGATAAAAATGATATTCTTTTCATTTTCCTTCTTTAACTGGTTGAATATTTCCTTTAATGTGCCATTCTTTCTTTGTACTTCTTTAGCTATTCTTTCATCATAAAGCGTATGAGTGAAAATAGGATCTTCTATAAAAATGACTGGCGTATCCGGATGTTTACTACGAATAATACGATAGAAAGTTTCCATTCGTTCTTTCATCTGTTCTACAGAAGCATTAGGCACAAAGTCTAAAACAAAAACACTGGCATCCACTTCGGCTATCACTTTGGCCACTTCTAAATCTAAAAGTGCATTTCCACTAAATCCCAAGTTGATACATTCACGGTTCAATCTTCTCGATATGATATTGGTATGTGCCATTCCGGGACGTGAAGCACAACCTCCTTGAAGAATACTAGTGCCGTAAAATACAACCGGCTTTTTACGGATCGGATAATCAATTAAAGGCTGATCGATGGTGGCTAACGAATCCACTCCTATGGACAAGGAAACAAGACCGTCGTAAAGAGGAAGATAAAGCATATACTCTCTCTCTTCCGGTTGCATATTGGCAATGATCGTTGCTTGATTTATCTTTCCTGTTGGTCGGGCACTGTTCACAAATCTCCATAGCCCATTTCCCTCCAAACAATATAAATCTAGACCTTTTACTCCTGTATCAGTCATATGATTCATATGATTATTAAAAGGATTTTCCCCTTTCACCGCTATTTGAGTAGAGTTACTACGAAACCGTATAGCCATTCCTGCCGAATTACGACTCAAATTCCAAAGAGGAGAACGAGATATATTCTTTAGTGAATCTGGAAACCTTTCGTATCGTGCATTATTAGCTTCTGTAGCTTTTCCCAATAAGGGGAAGTTTGATGCATCGTGATATATAATTTGGGCAAAACTTATAGCTTGTCCACAAAGTAAAAGTCCAATCAAAATATATCTTATCATAGTATTTAATTTTCTGGGAATTTAATCTTCTGAGAATATGTCTGTTTCAAGACCTCTCTAACAGAAGGATTATCAATCCCCTTATTATAAAAATAAATCTCGCTATTAATCCCCAACTCTCGGTTAACACGAAGTTGTTCCCGTAACAGTTCTGGTGACATTTTGGAACTACTCCCTTCCATCAGAATCATACCAGGTGCAAATAATTGGTTTGGATTATTCTGATGTATATATTTCAATACTTCTGAAACCGTAGCACGATACGCTTCAATATTATAACGATAACACTGAACAGCCAACAAATCACAAACTTTCTCTTTACACCAACGAGGCCATTCCTGCATCAGATTTTCTTCACACCAGGGATAAGGATTGGGAGCGAAACTAATCATTACATTCGGGCTCTTTGCTTTAATCCTTTTATATAATCGTTTTGCAAAGGTATTTAAAATATTCAAACGCCAACGTACCCATTCCGAATTATTATAATCTGTAGGAGGATTTTTCCCTTGATGTTGTGATTGATAGAGGGAGACTGTATAAGTATCATATCCAGAATTTCGAGGCATAGCAGGTAAGCGGTCATCACCTTGAATACCATCTAAATCAGGATAAAGCGTCAATGCCTCTTCTATTAGTTCTATTAAGAAGTTCTGTACAGCAGGATTATAGGCATTGAAGTAATAATCGTGGTGATTGTAATTGGCGGGGTGTTGTTGATTGTCTATTCCTAACCAGTGAGGATTCTTTGCTAATAAAGGATTATCGAGTGATATCGGATGTCCCTCTCCCATAAAACCATATTCGAACCAGAAAAATACTTTTATATCGTGTTTATGAGCCTCATCAATCAAATCACGTACCGGATCATTGGTTGGACTTTGATATTGTTTAGAATATCCGCTTAGCAGATAGCCTTCTTCTGGTGTCTTATAAGTAGAATAATGCATCAATACATCACTCTTATATATTGTTTTAGTTTCCGCATAAGATACAAGGAATATGGAGTTCATATTCAACTCATCCAATGTCTTTACAAAATCTTTCATTCCCTGGTAGGTATGTAATACAGGGGTAAAACGGGGAGCAGGCACCCAGACTCCCCGGATTCCTTCAGTCGTATCTTGACAAAAAACTTGTATACTAACAAATAGTAATAAAATAAACAAATATAAATCCTTTTTCATTATGTCTATATATAATTAGTTAAAACCTAGTTTATATGTTTCCTCATCAACTTGTATTACATACATCAATCCAAGTTTTCTATTTAAGGCTGAAAGACAGTCTATTAATCTTTGTTGATGGCTTTCTATTTTGCTACCATCATATGCATTCCATAACTCAAGAGCTGATAAGCATCCTAAAGAGGGGGTCAAAGGAAAAAATGAAAAATTTTCAAAGAATAGAGGAGATATGGTTGATCCATGAACAATTATATCTTTACGGCCTACTTGACCAGCACTATATGTTTGCCATAATAAAGGGATATCTCTCCATCTTTCTGGTAAAAAAAAACTGTATATATTTTTATCCCAAGATTGATTATTTGCCTCCCATTCCAATGGTGAGCTTTCAAAGGGTAATACTGTTACTAAAATTGGCGTGGGGCCTATAAACTCATTCTTACTTTCAGCTCTCTCTTTTATTTTGAATACTCCACAGGGAGTATTCCCATTGCTAAAATATGGCAATATATCAGATGCTGCACGGGCTAAATAGACAAAAAACTCTTGATTCCATCCTTCTTCATTTCTCCAGACATAAACTTTAGCTGGTATATTTCTATCTTGTCTCAACAAAACAATTAAGTGGATTTGTTCCGGGAATTGTGCTTTAAGGAAAGATGGCAGATCGTTTAATAGTTCCTTATGTAATTCAAATTTATAGTCTGCAACATGAATATCCCCAAGAATAGAATTCCAAGATTCATCATTTAAGTTTAAACAATCCACCTCTAAATTCTCTTTTCGCAACAGACTATAAGCTAAACATTTTTGCTTGCTGTTTCCGATATTCATGACTTCCCTTAACCATTTATTTTTACCAGGTATAGTTGTACATGCAACAGCAGTCAATAGCTGATATTGAAGTTCTGGAGAAAAAGTGTGGTACATAGACATAAGTTTCCGCAAATATTTTTTTTCTCTTTTTCCATAACAATTGAAAGCTGAAATCTGCCATAGATTTTTCTGAATTGAAGATTCATCTTGTAATAATTGCAAATTCATGTTCTGCAACTGCTCAATAAAAGCTTGTCTTTGTTGCTTTTGTGTCCGAACAGAAATGGGTTGAGAGTATCCTAATTGTTCTCCTGTTAAGACAAAAAAAATAATAATTAAAAAGTAGATTTTCATCTATTATGTCCTCCAAAAATATTTTTTATAAGTAAAGAATGACGCTATACCTATTGACAATGCAGTAATCATTAATCCTTTAATAAAACCAAGATAAGCATTTTGATTGAATATATTCAAAAAGACATTTAATCCTAGCAAACCAATAATTGGTGTTATAACTAATTGGGGAGCAACATAAGCAATCATGGGGTTTTGTCCCACCATTTCAAATGGTCTGGTTATTATTTTATAACGATAAATATCGCAGATTATAGAAAGTGCGATCATTGCCATAAACGCAAGTCCAGATGTCAGAAAATAATAACTAAATGTTGAATGATCTTTACGGATTCCACCTTCAAAAGCTTCAAAACATAATCCTAGCATTATTAGATAAGCCCCTATAACAAATAGTTTTCTCCAATAAATAAAATTATGATCAGCTTTTTTTCTTAAAAGAATATATAATGTAAAAAGCAGAATGATAGAGATTATTAAATTCAATAACAATTGTCTTGTATATAAACAATATACATTAATTATAATAACAGAAATAGATATCAGAAGAATTAATGGTAATCGCTTGGATATAATAGAAGGAGTCTGAGGATGTATAGAAAGCCATTCTTTTAGATATTCACCAGCAATACTACCCGGAATAACAATAAACAAATATTTTAAGTAATAAAAATTATACATCCAAGGAATTGGTGAATATTGCATAATATCTTGAGCCCACGAACCTTCCGTATTACTACTTAATAAAATTCCCATAATAAAAGGAAGTATTGCTATTCGATAACATTTTTTACGCCAAGTGAAAATATATATAATTGATCCAAAAATGGCCATGTTGGCTAATACTAATATGATAATATTACTAAAATATAAAGAAAAAGAACGTTCATTGGCGTAAGGAACCAGAAGCAACATTAAAATGCCTATTCCATAAGATACGTATTCTATTGTTATTCGTAGCCATTGTGGATATTTTCCAGAGAATCTCATATATATAGGAAACATCAATATAAAAGAAAATAAACTAATTCCCCATGACTTCATATCTTCCGGATCGTTAATTATCCATGGATACATATGTTGAATAAAAATAGCAAAAAAGGTTAATCTTATTCCTCTCAATAAAGCCTTAAGTGATAAATGCATACATGATACTCCTTTTTCTAGTTTCCGTCCAATAGAGAATGGAAAAGCTGCTCCCATAGCAAATAAAAAAAAAGGAAAAACTAAATCTACCCATGTAATACCATAAATGGATGGATCAAAGGTAAATTGAGATCTAGGACCTACTTGGGCATGATACATCCATGCAGGAAGCATACCTGAAGCTATAGTTCCAGATAAAATCATTCCGAAAATGGCAATGCCACGTAAGGCATCTAATGAAGATGCCCTACGTATAGTTAAAGAATCAGTCATGACTAATTATTATAATGGAAAAATAGCTTTTCCTGTATAAAAAGATTTTATAACTCGTTTGTTTACATCTCGTTTCAGCCCTTCATTGAAGAAAAATGTTTCTCCATTTGTTTGACAGGCACGGTTATATTGCATTTGTTCTACAAATATGCTTTCCCATTCAGAAGTATTGCGTAAATAAATCCCTGGATTGAGTATATTACCTTGGGTATTTTGACGCACATGTTCAAGTGTTTCATCTAGTGTTGAACGATATGCAGCAGAGGTTTCTCTATAGCATTGTACTGATAATAAATCAATATCATTATTCTTTATCCACGAAGGCCAATCTTGCATTAAATTATTCTCACACCATGGATATGGGTTTGGAGAAGAGGCTATTACAATATTCTCTTTTTTATTTCTAAGTCTTTGAGACCATGTGTGACAAAAATCATTCAACTTTTTCAGACGCCATTTTACCCAGTCATTATTGGAATAATCATTTGGAACATCTTTTCCTGTATCTAGCTTATATGCTTGTTTGGTTTTATCATTATATCCAGAATTTCGGGGGGAAGCAGGTAATCGGTCATCTCCCTGTATTCCATCTACTTCTGGATATTTTTCAATAGCTTCTTCCATCAGTTGGATTAGGAACTCCTGAACATTAATATCATAAGAATTCAGATAATAGTCTGTTCCATTATAATTTGCTGCAAGATTTTGATTGTTACGTCCGTCCCAATCAGGATGAACAGATAATATTGGATGATTGGCAGAAGGGTTTGCTCCTCCCGAACGCATAAAACCATATTCAAACCAGAAGAAAACCTTTATATTTTTGTTATGTGCCTGAGTAATTAGATCTTTTATTACATCTCCTGAGGGACCATTATAGTTACTTCCATTTAATAACCATCCTTCTTCAATAGTACTATAATTGCTATTTTCTTTTAAGACCTGACTTTTAAATAAGGTTTGCTCACGTACCCATGTTGCTACAAATATTGTATTTATATTAAGCTCATCCAAAAGATTAATAAATTCCTGCAATTTTTCGAAGCTACTCAAAACATCTGTATGTGTTGGATCTGGAACCCACACTCCTCGAACCACTTTTTCTTGTGGTAACAGAGAAGCTTTTACTGTAAATGATTTACTTTGTCCATTGGCATTTGTTACAATATAGGTGAAATCAGAAGATAAATTGACCTCTTTTCCAGAAACAGGGGATACAGTACAACCATCGGCTATTTTAATTTGTGGAGTAATTTTAGTCAAGTCTGTACCATAGTTAAATGCTATATTTATTTTATCTCCCTCTATTTCCCCTTTTATATGATAATCGGGAATATCAAATGAAAGCATCTCCGGTTGAGTTGTAACAGTCGCTTCATATGAAATAGTTTGATCACCTTTTGTTAATTTGAATATTATAGGTTGTGTAAAGTTATAAGAATAGCCACTTTCTGGTTGCAATGTGGCTCCCTCAGTATATGATACTTCAACCTGTATGGCTTTGAGATTAGTTCCCACAGGAACTATTGCATTTATTTTTCTCGTACTTTGCTCAATATGAGCTTCTATACTCGTTTCTCCAGTTTTTACAATGAATTTTGAAATTAACAAATTCTCAGTTTCCGTTTTTTCTTCTTTTCCTGTATCATCTCCACTACATGAATAACTTATACAACAGGTGAAAAGTAATAAAATAAATAGTAATTTCTTCATAATATTAATGAATTAAAACCGGACCTGAACTTATTCTACATTCAGGTCCGGTATTATGTGTGACACGATTATTTTCCTATTTCAAAAACTAATGCACCATATTCACATACATATCCAAAAACGTAAACTTTATCATTTACGACTTTAACACTATTACATGCAGACACCCATGCGGCACCACTTGTTGCATTGGAAGTTATCGGTTTCTTAAATACGCTTACTTGATCAATACTCTTGTCAGCAAGCGCTTTCATCCCCTCAACATAATTTGTCCCATCAGTCAAAGCTACAATTTCAAGGAATGCTTCATTAGGAGCCCACTCACGATTGATTGTATATGTCAAATAGCGTATTCCATTATATTCAAAGAAGTGTGGATCCATAGCACGTCCTTGAATTGGCATGTCTCTTTCTATCTCAAATTCAACATTAAAGTTCTTATTTAACAATAATGTTCCAGCTGCAGAACCTGTCGCAATAAAATGTTCATTATCATCAGGTATTCCATTAATTCGGGCATATTGACCTAAGCTTAAATCAGAAGAACTTGGAGCTTTATATTGCCCAACCAAATCAATGACTTGAGGTTGTGTCTCCAAATTACTATTTTCTCCTTTCCATACATAGAATTGTCCTTGTTGCGCATTTTGGAATGGAAAGTTTGAAGATATAATATAACCATTAGTTTTAGGATCACCGATAATTGATAAAGCATCCCCTAAGCGTACTCCAGTTGAATTTCCGACAGGGTCTGATATTGTATATTCTAGAACTTTTTCAGGCAATGCATCTACATTTTCCCAACGATAAACAACAAAGCTTTGTGCTTTACTACTTGCCATACTACAAGCATATATATTACCATTGTCTGCCACTCTCACGTCGCTGATAGGCCATGTTACATTCGTTGTTTGAATGACTCCTGTTCCCATATTGAGAGTCTTTAACTCCTTAGTCGCATCTTTGATGTCATAATAATATATGTTATTACCTCCCTCTCTGGAAGCAAAGAATGCATAACGTCCATCAAAATAAGCACCTCTTGTTGTGTTTTTTCCTAACATTGTATTGAGTCCTGAACCTAAGGATTGATCTAAAACAACTTTTGCTGTACTAATCTTCATACCAGCTTCAGAAATCTGTGCTTCAATAGTATATTTTCTTTCTTGATTTCCATTTGCTATTATGATATATTTTTCACCCTCTAATGCAAAATCAATAGTCATTTTGTCATCTGACATTGCTGGAATAGATTCCTTGATAATTGCAGTTGAAGGAGAAATTTCAAAGTCTGACAATACTGCTTTGGTTCCTATAACATTGGAGAATGACAATTTGATTTTTTTCTCAACGTGAGAAATGTTTATTGCCGGATTGTATACTCCTGATACTTTTAAGTTTAACAACGCTAGTCCATCAGTATTTGCAGATGTGGTGACCCGAATACCGTATTTCATGAATTCGGTGTCTTTTATTGCGACTAATGCCTGTTTGCCATCATTTGCTTCAAAATCGACTACTGTACCTGATACTGGAGTAACAGTAGTTCCATTATTAGGGATAATTTCCAATTTCATGTTTTTTAAATCGCTTAAAGGAGAGACTACAATCCTAAACGTATCATTGTCTAATACTCCTTCGGCACGAACATTACCATTCTCGCCTGCATTAATTATAGCAACACTTTTAACACCAATAGGTTCGGTTGATTGTTCATCATCGTTAGAACATGAAGTAAAAATTACAGTACATAGGCTCAATGCACATAATATGTGCGTAAAATAATGTTTCATGGTTTTTGTTTTTTATTTGTTAAAAAATTAGTTTTTATCCCACCAAATACGTGTATACTGACTATCACCTCCCATTCGTTCAATAGCTTCTTGAACATTTATCGGGTTATATCTTATCTCATCTGTAGAATATGAATAGCGGCGAGGCATATCAGAATTACCTGGCCAGTGATATATAAGTGGAGCAATAGACGGTTTACCTGTACGTCTTACTAGATTCCATCCTTGAGGGCCGTTAGGAAATAATGCTAACCAAAACTGTGTATACAAATTTTCTTCCGAATAAGGTACCTTAGTCATAAAAGATTGAATTTGTTCATCCGGAATGTTATATGATTCTAAAGATAATCTTACTGCTTTATTATAAAAAGTAGTAGCATCGCCCTGAATGAATCCTTTTTGAATAGCCTCTGCTAGCAAGAAATGTACTTCAGAAGCTGTAAATAGAACAAACGGAGTTTCTCCCTGAATAAAATAATCACCTATATCACAATAATTGGGAATATAGTCATCTTTATAATGGGCATTCAAATCTTCGATTCTTTGTCCCGAGGGTAATCCAATATATTCTCCATTAATATTTTTAGCCATATATATGTGCATACGTGGATCTTGATTAACTGCTAGCCTGTCATACATCGTTTTAGAAATCCTCATTTCATCCCATCCAGCAACAAACGCATATGGATTCTTTACATGGTAAGTTGCACCTCCTTCATCAGGAATCAATCTGACATTATCCTCATTTGCTGATATATAAAGAGATTGATTTTGCCAGTCAATGGATGCCAAAGTTGTTTTAGTGATCTCATCTGCAGCAACATTTGAACATTGCATAGCAAGTCTCAGAATCATTGAATTTCCAAACTTAATCCATTTATCCAAATCTCCATTAAAAAAGACATCTGCTGTTCCTAATGATGTATATCCACTATTTTTATTTGCACTTAATGTGGAGACAGCAGTCTGTAGCTGGCTAATTAAATCTTTATATATAAACTCTTGACTATCATATTTGGGAGCTACAGATTTAAACGCTTCAGAATAAGGAATGTCACCATAGCAGTCTGTCATATATTGAAACATATAGGCACGCCAAATTCTCGCTATTGCTTCATGATTAACATTTTTAATCTTTTGAGACAGTTCAATGGCATGCTCGCATAAATGGAGACCTGCAAAGGCTTCATCTGAATACCACCATGACCATACCGAATTTGCAGGTGAGGGTTCATAATGTGCAGAAGTAAAATTTGCTTTTATTGTAGCGACATATTGCACCCAATCTAAAGTCGTTAATTGATTTGTATTTTGCCAAATACCAACTGAAAGCCCTGATCCGGTGACAAAAGAGCGAGTTAATATAGGAGCCGGGTCAATGATAACCGCGGTGGTTTTTGGAAAGTCTAATTCCTCAAAATCTGAAGTACATGAGAATAATCCTAAACTACAGGCTAATGTACTTATTAATATATATTTCTTCATAATTCTTTTTTTATAATTTTAGAAAGTAACATTCACTCCAAAAGTAAACTGCATAGTTTCAGGCATACCAAATATTTCTATACCCGACGCATTTCCTGTTGTTATATAAGTTTCAGGAGATACATTAGGAACATGTTTCATTAGATAACAAAGATTATTTGCGTTTACATTAAAATTTATATTATCAATAAATTTTATTTTGTGCACATCTCGACGTAGGTTATATCCTAAACTAATTTGTCGTAAGCGAATATAGGATGCATCGTAAATCCACATTTCAGACACTCCGCTTACACGTTGCCAATACAATTGAGGATCTACAGCATATGACCCATATACTCCATTTTTTACACCTTCCACCATATAACCGATATTAGGAAGTACTCCTGTTTCTTGATTTAAAAATTTGGCTAATGCCCATTCATCACGTCCTTCGATTGTTGAGCTAAGTACTCCAAGTTCTGATCCTTTCATATTCGAATAGGAAAACATATCATGGCCTAGTTTTCCATCGATCAACAGGCTGAAAGAGAAATCTTTATATGTAAATCCTGTACTAAAACCTAACAGCCAATCAGGGTATATTTTCCCTAATTTCTGCATAGTGTCATTGGAGCCATTTTCATTTTGTTTTATAGTGGGGAGATTGCTATCATCTAGAATTAAGTATCCATTTTCGTCTCTATTAAATGCGGTTCCCTGCATTGTACCAACAGCTTCTCCATTCATGGCATTTATTGTCATTCCTGAGGCTCCACCTAGTGTTAATACTGGTACATCATCCGGCAATTCTTTTACTTTATTCCATTGGTAACTAATATTGGCTCCTGCCCACCATTCCATTTGTTTATTTTTAAATAAACTACCTTTTATCTGTGCTTCTATACCCGAGTTCTTGATGTATCCTGCATTAATGATGCCACTTGAATAACCAGAAGAAGGAGCCAATGGAGCAGTAAATATCTGATTTTCAGTCCCTGTTGTGTAATACGATAAATCAATATTAAATCTATTTTGCCACATGATCAAATTAAGTCCAACTTCTGTAGATTTTGTCAATTCACTTTTTAAGTCTGGGTTTACCCGTTTAGAAGGAATAAATCCATAGGGTAGTCCGTGAAATTGATTTGGAGAAGTTCCATATACATTATACCTTTGTGAGCTGTAGTTTCCTCCACTACCAACCGCGGCCCATGATGCACGTAATTTTAACAGATCTACGCTTTTGCCAAGATCAAATGTTTCAGAAACAATCCAACTGCCACTTACGGAAGGATAAAAGATAGACCAATTTTCAGGAGATAGAACCGATGTCCAATCATTACGGGCTGTAATATCTAAAAAGAATTGACTATCCCAATCCATAGACAAAAAGCCGTATATAGATTGTACTTCACTCTCTGCTATTCCCTGATTACTAACTAAATTATTGAAATTCTGAATAACATAATTCCCTTCTAAATTTATTAATCCAGATTCAGACTGACTGGTCATACTATATACATTACGCTTCATCAAATTTCCTCCAACTGATGCATTTAGACCAAACTTTCCAAATTTATGGCTTCCATTCAATAGGAAATCATAATTTTCTTCGCTAAAATCATTGTCACTAAAAGTAATAGTAGCTAATCCTTGATTCTTAAAGTAAGTATTAGTAGCTGTTTGACGTTGTCTTTCATCAGTGTAATAATCTAAACCTCCCCTTGCCTTTAAATTCAAGGCAAATGGTAATTTCAACAAGTTTTTCAAATCTATATTAAACTCTACAAAACCAAGAATCCTCTTACGTTTATCATAATTGGTATTTAAGTTTTCAGTCCAATATGGATTATTAAGTAATGGTGATTTAGCAAAAGACAAATCAGTTGGAGGCAAAATACTACCATTTTCGCTTTGGGTATATTGTTCTGTCCAAATTATAGGCATTCCGTTGTTTGTTTGATAATTGCGTAGCATATCCATCCCTAAAGAGCGTGGTAAATACCACATTGCATAAATAGGATTATCTGGAGACCCTCCTAAATTGGGGCGATTTTCAGCTTTTTGATCTATATAATTCGCTTTAGCATCAATGGATAGAAAATTACCCAGTTTAGTGTCAAAACGAAGAGTAATAGAATTTTTCTTTATTTCGTTACCTGGTACTATACCCCTTTCATTTGTATTAGTATAGGAGAAATAAACTCCCATTTTTTCATTCTTGTTTGCAATTGATAAATTGTGATTGTGAGAAAGCCCTGTTTGTAAATAGTCATCATAGGGGTGAGAGGTACTTGATAATGTTTGTTTTTGTCCTAAGAAATTGGTAACTTCCTGACCTTCAAGTTTAGCTCCCCAACTTTGATAATCTGTTGATATGTATTTTCCTGCAGAACCTTGGGAATATTCGTTCTGAAAATCGGGCTTTATTGAAGGAGTGCTGACCTGCAACTGATAATTGTATTTGATACCTAATGATTCTTCTTTCTTACTCCCCTTTTTGGTTGTAATCATGATAACGCCATTTTGTCCTCTTGAACCATAAAGGGCTGCTGCAGCTCCTCCTTTCAGTACAGAAATTGATTCAATATCATCTGCATTAATGTTGTTGGCTGCATTTCCATAATCTGTACCACCCCATTGTCCTGTGCCATCAGCGCCTCCGTCTACTCCTCCTGTATTATCCATTGGAACACCATCCACCACATATAAGGGTTCATTTGATCCGGTTAAAGAGCTTACTCCACGGATCGTAACTTTTGATGAGCCGCCGGCTCCACTACCACTAGATGATATATTTAATCCTGAAACCTGGCCACTTAACGCCTCTAATGGGTTCACTTTGGAAAAAGCTGAAAGGTTATTTCCTTCAACGTTACTAACAGCATATCCTAATGCTTTTTTATCTCTTTTTATTCCCAATGCAGTTACTACCACTTCCTCTAATTGCTGAGTATCTTCTTTTAAAATAACTTTTATAAAGTTTTGGTTTCCAGCTTTCAGTTCTTGTGTTATATATCCAATAAACGACACAATAATAGTTCCGTCAGTAGAAGAAAGTTTAAGTTCAAATTTACCTTCCATATCCGTTATAGTTCCATTCCCAGAACCTTTTTCTTGAACAGAAGCTCCAATAACTTCCATTCCTGAAGAATCTATAACTTGCCCTTTTATATTCTTTTGAGCATACAATGTAGTTGTCGATAATAAACAGACAACAAATAGCATCATTAAAAATTGCATTCTTTTTTTCATATTCTATTATTAAATTTATGAGTTAATAAATTTGTTTATAAAGGTTTGTTGCACATTTGATATTCTAATACTCCTCCTTTCATTATTTCGTCATAACTGATATAATGTTTATCCAGCAATTTCCCATTCAACTTTATTGATTGAATATATTTGTTCTCTTCGGAATTGTCATGAGCGACAATTTGCATTTTCTTCCCATTATTTAATATAATTGTCGCTTTACTCATAAGTGGCGAACCAAATACAAATGTCCCAGAAACAGGATTAACAGGATAGAATCCTAAAGTTGAGAATATATACCAAGCTGACATTTGTCCGCAATCTTCATTTCCTATTAGACCATCATGTTGCGTAGTGTAAAATTGCTTACAAACTTGTCTGACATATTCCGCAGTCTTATATGGCTGTCCCATGCATGTATACAAATATAATACGTGATGACTAGGTTCATTACCATGTGCGTATTGCCCTATCATTCCTGATATATCAATAGATGCTCCTTCATTCAAATCTGAACTAACTATAAATAAACTATCTAATTTTTGTAGGAATGTTTTTTTATCACCGAAAAGTTTTGTTAATCCTTCTATATCATGGGGAACTAACCAAGTGTATTGCCAAGCATTCCCTTCAACATAGTCGTCCTCCATATGCATACTGTAAAATGGGTCAAATTCTTTTCGCCAATTTCCATTTGATAATTTTCCGCGCATAAAATTAGTTTGAGAATCGAAATAGTATTGATAATTTTTCGATCGTTTAAGAAACTTCTGATATTCCTGTTGTTTCCCCATCTTCATTGCAAGCATAGCAACTGAATAATCATCTATTGCATATTCTAATCCTTTTGCTACAGACCAAGGTGTTTTATCTGCTGATATATATCCATTAAGTCTTACATCTTCTAAACCATTGATATCCATTTCTGCAATACTGGCCACTGCATTGTAGGCCTGTTCTTTATCTATGTTTTGAAAGTTTTTCAGACAAGCGTCAACCACAACCGGAATGGAGTGAATACCGACCATACAATCTGTTTCGTTACCTGCTAAATGCCAAACTGGCATTCTGCCTTGTTGTTTATAAATAGTTAACAAAGTGTTAATATAATCTGGAACTCGATTGTCTATTAAAGTATAAAGAGGGTGAACGGCACGATATGTATCCCATAACGAAAAAGTTGTATAAGGGATGAATCCTTCTGCCATATATATTTTCCCATCAGCTCCTCTATATTTACCGTCAACATCTGCGAAAATGGAAGGTGCAATTAGGGTGTGATATAAAGCTGAATAGAATATTTTCATAACATCCGGTTCTGCTTCAAAATCTACCTTTGCTAATTCTTGATTCCATTGCTTCTTAGCTACAGCTTTCACTTGATCAAAATTCCAATCAGGAAGTTCACTAATGAGGTTCATACTTGCTCCTTCTTCGGAAACATATGAAACACCTGTTTTTACTAATAGTGGTTCAGAAATATATCCAAAATTAAGTAGCACTTTTACACTGTTATTGTGCTTAAATATCTTATATTTTTTTATGGGTTTAGAAAAAACACTACTAAAATGTATTTTGTGGTCAATGGCCCATTCATCAGAATAACGATATCCAACAATACTCGTATCATTTAACAAATGACAAAAAGAATCCAAAGTTCCTTTACGAGAAGATAAGGATTTTGCACTTCCCTCTAAATCAATGATTACAAAAGCTTCTGTATTATGAGGATATGAATAACGATGAAGACCAACTCTAGCAGTTGAAGTTAATTCCACCTTTATATTATATTTTTCTAACCATACAGAATAATATCCTGGAACAACAGATTCTTTATTCTTAGAAAATGTAGAAACATACATAGATGCAGGTAAAACATTTAATGTTGTATCTGGTAAACTATTGATTGGCATAAAAAGAATATCAGCTAAATCTGCAATTCCTGTTCCACTCAAATGAGTATGAGAAAATCCGATAATTGTTGAATCAGAAGCATGGTATGCGGAACACCAGTCCCATCCTGTGGATAAATTATTAGGCCCAAGCTGCACCATACCATGAGGAACTGAAGCTCCTACAAATACATGACCGTGTCCTCCGCTTCCAATTAAAGGATCTACATAAGTTGTGTAATCTTTTATTATCTCTTTTTTGGTTTTTGGGGAACAAGACATAATAAGCGGAAAAGAGCAACATATCCCTATAATATATATTCGAAATCGAAACATAAAGACAATTTTATTTATTTATTTCTTCTAATGTTTTCCAGCACTGGTACAGGCCTCTTGGTACATGGAAACATCCTTTCCATTTTCCTCCTTTGAGTGGGAGTAACACTTCTGCTCTGCGGTTCAGGTATCCATACCATTCGGGATGTTCTTTATCCTTGAAATGTGTCCATGTATAGTCATGTACTTTTTCAAACCATTCCAGGCATTGTTTGTCTCCCGTCAACTGATAGCCTTTCAACAAAGAAATAAGCGTCTCGATATGCACCCACCAGAGTTTCTGATCCCATTCCAGTTGTTGAGGTGGACAGCCGTTACGGTCCATGAAATAGTAGATACCTCCATACTCCTTATCCCAGCCATAATTAAGCATTGTAAGGGTGGTCTCTTTGGCTTTCTCTATCAATTCAGGACGGTTCAGGCGTTTGCCTAGATCCATGATAAACCACATCGCTTCAATGGCATGTCCCGGAGTTACCTGACGACCCTCAAAGCAGTCGACCAGACTGCCGTCTACATCTACATTTTCAACAATGATACCTCCAAGTTCGGGACGATAGAAAACCTCCATTACTTCATGGATACAAGTTTCCATTGTTTCTTTTAGATAACTTTCATCTAAAAGGTGCTCTATCTCCAGAGCCAGGTTGCAGAGGATCATCGGCAGGGCAAAGTTTTTCAGATTACGGGTCCCCGGGTGAAGTTTGTTCCATTTGCCTTTCGGATTATCCACTTTAGACAGGATGATATCGAAGGTTTTCCTGGCAATGTCTGCATATTCCTGATTGCCGGTGGCAAGACTCAGCTGGCCGAAAGCCATGGTGGCAAATGTATATGAAAAGATATTGTACGGTTCTACCAGTGGTCTACCCGAACGGTCAAGGGAAAAATACCAGTTATAATCCCCGTCATGTCCATATTTTTTTAGAAATTCGCCACCTTGAATGGCGCAGTCCAACCATTCCTGACGTTTCTCCACTTTGTTGTAAAGCATGGAGAACATCCACACTTCACGACTTTGGAGCCAGATGAACTTATCCGTATCGAACACTTTTCCTGCACGGTCCAGACAGGTGAAGTAACCACCATACTCATGGTCTTGCGAATGTTCAAGCCAGAAAGGAAGGACGTTGTCCAGAAGCTCATCTTTGTACAGACTTGCCAGTTTCTTGAAATCCATACTATTATTTCCATTATAGATTGGTATGGGTAATTCAGCGGTGAAAGAGGTGCCGGCTGAATGACCAAGGTTATTTTTACTATCCATATTTATAAAATGTTAGTTTATTGTTATTAAGGTCTGTTTTATATTTATTCCGAACGGGTCCAGTATCTTTCAATCTCCTCCAGCGACTTCCCGGTGGTCTCGGGCACGAGTTTCCAGACAATCATCATATACGGCACGCACATGAGGGCGAACAGGAAGAATGTTCCGGCGGGGGTAAGGTTTTGGAGCATCCAGGGGGTTAACTGTCCGATCAGGTACGTTCCGATCCACAGAGCAAATCCTGCTATCGACATGGCCAGTCCGCGAACCTTGGTGGGATACATCTCTGAGAGGAGTACGAAAACCACGGCACAGATGGATACGGCACAGCAGAATACATAGAACAGGAAGAAAACGAGAAGGAAGAGGCTGGATACTCCCAGGGAATCTCCGAAGAGGAAGTAAAGACCGATAAGGACCAGAGAGAGCACCATGCCCGAAACTCCGTAATAAACCAGCTTCTTGCGGCCCACCTTATCGATGATGACAAGAGCCAGAACGGTGGTCAATGTATTGACTAGTCCTACCAGAACTTGGTAAAATGAAAGTTTACTGTTTGCATAGTAATATTACGGTAGAAAAGTTTTATCTTTATCGCGTTAAACTAACTAATACCCCCATTATGAGAAGAATCTATTATTTACTTTTCCTTATCTTCTTAGGATATTTTTTTGACGTAAAAGCTTCAGACACAGTATTTATCCATGAAACACAAATTCCGGTTTTAATAGAGCGGCAAGACAATGTTCTGTTCTATCTTCGTTTGGATGCAAAAGAAAGCAAAAAGCTCGATGAAATCATTTTAGATTTTAGTAAAAGTACGAATCTGACTGATGTTCAGGCAATCAAACTCTATTATGGAGGAACAGAGGCGTTGCAGGACAAAGACAAAAGTCGCTTTGCTCCAGTAGAGTACATATCCAGCCATCGTCCGGGTGGGACATTGGCGGCTAATCCTTCCTATTCGGTAAAATGTGCAGAGGGGAAACCATCGGAAATAGTAGTATTAAAAGGTAATTACAATTTATTTCCGGGTGTAAACTATTTTTGGATCAGTTTGCAGATGAAAAAGAATGCCTCTTTGTACACTAAGATACTCTCTGATTTGCGTGCTGTTAAAGTAGATGGGAAAGAACTATGTTGTAAATCTATTTCTCCAAAGAATATAATTCATCGGATGGCAGTTGGTGTTCGTCATGCCGGTAATGACGGTTCTGCCTCCTTCCGTATTCCCGGGTTGGTGACTACCAATAAAGGAACCTTGTTGGGCGTGTATGACGTTCGATACAACAGCAGTGTCGATTTACAGGAATATGTAGACGTGGGTTTGAGCCGTAGCACCGATGGAGGAAAGAGTTGGGAGAAGATGCGTCTTCCGCTTTCATTTGGCGAGTATGGTGGTCTGCCTAAAGCACAGAATGGGGTAGGGGACCCCTCTATTTTAGTAGATACTAAGACGAATACCGTCTGGGTGGTTGCCGCATGGACACATGGCATGGGTAATCAACGCGCCTGGTGGAGTTCCCATCCGGGAATGGATCTGAATCATACGGCACAGCTGGTATTGGCAAAAAGCACGGACGATGGTAAAAACTGGTCGAAACCTATCAATATAACAGATCAGGTGAAAGATCCATCCTGGTATTTCCTCCTTCAAGGTCCCGGACGTGGAATAACGATGAGCGATGGCACATTGGTGTTTCCAACGCAATTTATAGACTCTACTCGTGTTCCGAATGCAGGAATCATGTATAGTAAAGACCGGGGAAAAACATGGAAAATGCACAATATGGCACGAACCAATACAACGGAAGCACAAGTTGCGGAAATAGAACCGGGAGTATTGATGCTGAATATGCGTGACAATAGAGGAGGGAGCCGGGCTATTGCCATAACGAAAGATTTGGGGAAAACATGGACAGAACATCCTTCTTCACGCAAAGCACTTCAAGAGCCGGTATGTATGGCTAGTCTGATTCATGTAGATGCCAAAGACAACATCTTAAATAAAGATATCTTGCTGTTTTCAAATCCGAATACGACCAAAGGACGTAATCATATAACGATAAAAGCAAGTCTGGACAAAGGACTTACCTGGTTGCCGGAACATCAATTAATGCTCGACGAGGCAGAAGGATGGGGATATAGTTGTCTGACAATGATTGATAAAGAGACAATTGGTATACTATATGAGAGTAGTGTCGCACATATAACCTTTCAAGCGATGAAATTGACAGATATAATAAAGGAATAAAGAGTCTGTCCCGAAAGTCCGAAGGTTTAAATCTATGCTTACGATTTATAGGTAGCAAGATTTAGTTATAATGAAAAAGAATATCATTATAATGAAAAGCGTCATTTTAGCTTACATTTAAGAGGCCGAATACTACTTTATTTAATTAATTATAAACCGAAACTTTAGCCGATTTTATGGGGGCTTTCTGGACAACTCATGCTAAAACAACATATTTTGTTAAATTATCAGTGAAAATTGCTGAAAAAGTAATATCTTTGAAACCGTTAATATCTAATGCCCCCACTATGATGATTAATTTAATCGGAAAAAAGACTCAAATAGCATGTGGACTACTATGCTGTTGTAGTATGGCATATGCGCAGAGCAATGACAATTCCGAAGTTGTGGTTTTAAATGCAGGTTGGGAATTTTCCCAGGCAGGCACGGAGCTATGGCGACCGGCACAGGTTCCCGGCACTGTTCATCAGGATCTTATCTATCATAAACAAATTCCCGATCCTTTTTATGGCATCAATGAACAAAAGATTCAGTGGGTGGAAAATGAAGACTGGGAGTACCGGACAGCTTTTACAGTTACCTCCGAGCAACTGAAACGGGACGATGCCCAATTAATCTTTGAAGGTCTTGACACATACGCCGATGTATACCTCAACGGAGCATTATTGCTTAAAGCTGATAATATGTTCGTCGGCTATACGATACCTGTCAAGTCGCAACTCCGTCTCGGAGAAAACCTTCTTCATATCTATTTTCATTCACCCATCCGGCAGACAATGCCTCAATATAACTCTAACGGATTCAACTATCCGGCAGACAACGACCATCACGAAAAACATGTAAGCGTATTCTCCCGTAAAGCCCCTTACAGTTATGGTTGGGACTGGGGAATCCGCATGGTGACCAGTGGTATCTGGCGTCCGGTGACCATCCGTTTTTATGACGCAGCCTCTATCAGCGATTACCACGTAAAGCAACTCTCGCTGACCGACCAGCAGGCAAAACTATCCAATGAATTAGAAATAAATAATATACTTCCTCGAGCACTTCAAGCAGAGGTGAGAATCAATATCTCTTTTGAAGGAAACACAGAAAAAGGCATTAGCCAGGCAATCACCTTACAGCCCGGAATCAATCGTATATCTATTCCTTCTGAAGTGCTGTCGCCGGTACGTTGGATGCCGAATGGCTGGGGAAAGCCCGCCCTGTATGATTTCTCCGCTCAGATAATCGTAGAAGATAAAGTCGTAGCCCAACAATCCCACCGGATAGGACTGCGCACCGTTCGCCTCGTCAATGAAAAAGATCAGGACGGAGAATCCTTCTATTTTGAAGTAAACGGCGTTCCGATGTTTGCCAAAGGAGCCAACTACATTCCCCAGGACGCCCTGTTGACCAACGTCACTACCGAACGCTACCAAACCTTATTCCGGGATATCAAAGAAGCCAACATGAATGTCATTCGTGTGTGGGGAGGCGGAACCTACGAAGACGACCGTTTCTATGACCTGGCAGATGAAAACGGAATACTGATATGGCAGGACTTTATGTTTGCCTGCACTCCCTATCCGTCTGATCCCACCTTTCTGAAAAGAGTAGAAGCGGAAGCCGTCTACAACATCCGCCGCCTTCGCAATCATGCTTCCCTGGCGATGTGGTGTGGCAATAATGAAATACTGGAAGCCTTGAAATATTGGGGATTCGACAAGAAATTCACGCCGGAAATCTATCAGGAAATGTTCCAGGGCTATGACAAACTGTTCCGCCAACTCCTTCCTACCAAGGTAAAAGAGTTGGATGCCGACCGTTTTTATATACACAGCTCCCCATATTTAGCCAATTGGGGACGCCCCGAATCATGGGGGATAGGAGACAGCCACAATTGGGGAGTCTGGTATGGGCAGAAAACTTTCGAATCACTGGATACAGACCTCCCTCGTTTCATGAGCGAATTCGGTTTTCAGTCCTTCCCGGAGATGAAGACTATTGCCACCTTTGCCGCTCCGGAAGATTATCAGATCGAATCGGAGGTGATGAATGCCCATCAGAAAAGCAGCATCGGCAATGCCCTGATTCGCACCTATATGGAACGTGACTATATCATTCCCGAAAAATTCGAAGACTTTGTCTATGTCGGACTAGTATTGCAGGGACATGGCATACGTCACGGTCTGGAAGCGCACCGCCGCAACCGTCCCTATTGTATGGGTACATTATATTGGCAATTGAATGACAGTTGGCCGGTAGTGTCATGGTCGGGTATTGATTACTACGGTAACTGGAAAGCCTTGCATTATCAGGCAAAGCGTGCATTTGCCCCCGTTCATATCAACCCTTTGCTGGAAGGTGACAACCTGTGTGTTTACTTGCTTTCCGATCATCTTGACACCCGGGAGAAACTGACGCTGGAAATGAGACTGACGAATTTTGCAGGAAAGAAAGCCGGAAGAACGGTTGTCCTTCCTTCTTTGACTCTTCCGGCCAACACTTCCCAATGTGTATATCGCACTTCGCTCACCACTTTGTTTTTTCCTGCAAAGCGCCCGCTTGCGGATGACCTGCGCCATTGCTTCATGCAACTGACATTGAAAGACAAATCCGGAAATATCGTTGCCGAAACAGTCCATTTCTTTAGAAAGACGAAAGACTTGCTTCTGCCCGAAACAACCGTTTCCTGCAAGATAAAACAGAAAGAGGGCGTGTGTGAACTGACCCTGTTTTCTCCCGTTCTTGCAAAAGACGTCTTTATTGAAGTCCCTTTGCAGGGAGCCCGTTTCAGTGACAACTTTTTCGACCTCCTTCCCGGCGAGCGTAAGACGGTTGTCATCACTTCTCCCCAAATAAAGAAAGGAGAGGAGCTGCCTTTGACAATCAAACATATTCGTGATACCTATAATTAATTTATTAATAACTTAACACTTAATTTTTTAGTTTATGAAACAACTTTTAAAGTTAACCGGATGTCTGACACTAGCAGGACTTTTTGCCTCTTGCCAATCGGCACAACAGGAAGCCAACTACCAGATCATCCCCATGCCACAAGAAATTGTAACAGCTCAAGGAAATCCCTTCATCCTGAAGAGCGGTGTGAAAATCCTCTATCCGGAAGGAAACGAGAAGATGCAACGCAACGCGCAATTCCTGGCTGACTATCTGAAAACCGCTACCGGAAAAGATTTCGCTATCGAAGCCGGAACAGAAGGTAAGAATGCAATCGTACTGACATTGGGCACGGCAAACGAAAATCCGGAATCCTATCAGTTGAAAGTTGCCGGTGACGGAATCACGATTACCGGTCCTACCGAGGCCGGCGTATTCTATGGCATCCAGTCCTTGCGCAAATCATTGCCTGTGGCTGTCGGCGCAGACATTTCCATGCCTGCCGTAGAAATCAATGACGCTCCCCGCTTTGGCTATCGTGGCGCACACTTCGATACCAGCCGTCATTTCTTCACAGTAGACGAAATAAAGACCTACATCGACATGCAGGCTTTACACAACATGAACCGTATGCATTGGCATATCACTGACGACCAAGGCTGGCGTCTGGAAATCAAGAAATATCCGAAACTGACGGAAGTCGGTGCTAACAGAACGGAAACAGTGATCGGACGTAACTCCGGCGAATACGACGGCAAACCTTACGGCGGTTTCTACACCCAGGAACAAGCCAAAGAAATCGTAGATTACGCAGCCGAACGTTACATCACCGTTGTTCCCGAAATCGACCTTCCGGGACATATGCAAGCTGCCCTTGCCGCTTATCCTGAATTGGGATGTACCGGTGGTCCGTACGAAGTATGGAGACAATGGGGGGTATCAGAAGATGTACTTTGTGCCGGAAACGATCAAGTTTTGAAATTCCTCGAAGATGTATATGGCGAACTGATTGAAATCTTCCCGTCGCAATATATTCATGTCGGTGGTGACGAATGTCCGAAAGTAAGATGGGAGAAATGCCCGAAATGCCAGGCACGTATCAAGGCGCTGGGATTGAAATCGGATGATGTGCATAGCAAAGAAGAACGTTTGCAGAGCTTCGTTATCAACCAGCTCGAAAAATTCCTCAACGACCATGGACGTCGGATCATCGGTTGGGATGAAATCCTCGAAGGCGGACTTGCTCCAAACGCTACTGTTATGTCATGGCGTGGTGAAAAGGGCGGTATCGAAGCAGCGAAACAGAAACACGATGTCATCATGACACCGAACACATACCTGTATTTCGACTATTACCAAGCTAAAGACGTAGATAACGAACCGTTTGGTATCGGTGGTTATCTGCCGTTGGAAAGAGTGTACAGCTACGAACCGATGCCGGCTTCTCTGACTCCGGAAGAACAGAAATATATCAAGGGCGTGCAAGCCAACCTCTGGACAGAATACATCGCTACCTTCCCTCACGCGCAGTACATGGTATTGCCTCGTTGGGCTGCATTGTGTGAAATTCAGTGGTCCAGCCCTGAAAAGAAAAACTATGCCAACTTCCTGTCCCGTCTTCCTCAACTGATTAAGTGGTATGATGCCGAAGGATACAACTACGCAAAACACGTATTCGACGTACAAGCCGAGTTTGACCCGAATACGGCAGAAGGAACGATGGACGTAACCTTGTCTACTATTGACAATGCCCCTGTCCACTACACTTTGGACGGTACAGAACCCACTACTGCTTCTCCCGTTTACGAAGGAGTGTTGAAGATTAAAGAAAATGTCACTCTGTCCGCCAAAGCCATTCGTCCTACCGGTGAGAGCAAGACACTGACAGAGAAGATCGATTTCAGCAAATCCAGCATGAAGCCGATTGTAGCCAATCAACCTATCAATGAACAATACCTCTTCAAGGGAGCTTCCACGTTAAACGATGGTTTGAAAGGAAATAGCAGCTACCGGTCAGGTCGTTGGATCGCTTTCAACGGAAACGACATGGACATGACGATCGACCTTCAGCAACCCACAGAAATTTCAAGTGTGGCCATCTCTACCAATGTAGCGAAGGGCGACTGGGTGTTTGATGCCAGAAGCCTCTCCGTAGAAATTTCAGACGATGGAAAGACTTTCAAAAAGATTGCTTCCGGAGAATATCCGGCAATGAAAGAGACGGACAAAGACGGGGTCGTTGACCATCAACTAATGTTTACCCCTGTGACTACCCAATACGTGAGAGTTATTGCTTCACCGGAGAAATCACTTCCGGCATGGCATGCAGGAAAAGATAAAAACGCATTTTTATTTGTAGACGAAATCAAAATTGATTAATGAATATAAGAAAAGAATACACTAAAGTTTGTCTTTTCTTATGGATATTGGGGATGTGCCTGAAAGCACATCCCATTCTGGCACAGTCCGTCATACCTGTCCCATTAAAAATGGAGCGGGGGACGGGCTTTTTTTTACTGTCAGAAAAGACAAGACTTTATACAAATCTACAAGATGGAGAAGCGAAGCTCTGGGAGAATTACCTGAAGGCATTACCCGTTCAATTAAAGAAAGCGGGCATGAAAGACAGGAAACAGATGCTTCTCTTATTGATAACCCCCAAGAACCCCCAGTTGCCATCGCCGGAAAGCTATACTCTTTCCGTCACTCCGCAACAAATCCTGATACGCGCCACTTCGGGAGCCGGATTATTCTATGGTATGCAAACCCTGTTGCAGTTGGCACAACCTTCGGGGGCAGGCAGCTATTCCATAGCCTCTGTCGAGATAGAAGACACTCCCCGTTTTGCTTATCGTGGACTGATGCTGGACGTGTCCCGCCATTTTTCTACCAAAGAGTTTATAAAGAAACAGATAGACGCACTGGCGTATTACAAAATCAACCGTCTGCACCTGCATCTGACCGATGCGGCAGGCTGGCGGCTTGAAATCAAGAAATACCCTTTGCTGACCGAATTTGCGGCCTGGCGTACAGATCCCACCTGGAAGCAATGGTGGAACGGCGGACGCAAATACCTCCGTTTTGATGCTCCCGGAGCTTCCGGCGGTTATTACACCCAGGACGATATCCGTGAAATATTGGAATATGCCCGTCAGCATTATATCACGGTGATTCCCGAGATAGAGATGCCCTCCCATTCGGAAGAAGTGCTGGCAGCCTATCCGCAGTTATCCTGTTCGGGCGAGCCTTACAAGAACTCCGATTTCTGTGTCGGCAATGAAGAAACCTTCACGTTTCTGGAGAATGTGCTGACCGAAGTCATGGATCTTTTCCCTTCCGAATACATTCATATCGGTGGCGATGAGGCCGGTAAGTCGGCTTGGAAGACCTGTCCGAAATGTCAGAAGAGAATGAAAGACGAGCATCTAGCCAATGTAGACGAGCTGCAAAGCTACCTGATACACCGCATTGAGAAGTTCCTGAACGATCATGGACGTCATCTGTTGGGATGGGACGAGATTCTGCAAGGAGGCATTGCGCCCAACGCAACCGTCATGTCATGGCGTGGAGAAGAGGGGGGCATCGCTGCCGTAACCTCCGGGCATCATGCCATCATGACGCCGGGTGCCTATTGCTATCTGGACAGTTATCAGGATGCTCCATACTCGCAGCCGGAAGCCATCGGTGGATACCTGCCGTTGAAAAAGGTCTATTCCTACAATCCCGTTCCCGCTTCCTTAACCCCGGAACAGGCAAAACTGGTCTACGGTGTGCAGGGCAACTTATGGGTGGAATATATTTCCACTCCCGAACACGTGGAGTATATGATTTACCCTCGAATCCTGGCATTGGCGGAAACAGCTTGGTCGGCTCCGGAACGTAAATCATGGCCGGATTTCCATACCCGCGCATTGTCGGCAGTGGCCGATTTGCAGGAGAAAGGATACCATCCTTTCGATTTGAAAAAAGAAATCGGCAGCCGTCCCGAGTCGCTTCAACCGGTCAGCCATTTGGCATGGGGCAAAAAGGTGATTTATAATTCACCCTACAGCCCCCATTATCCGGCACAGGGAAACACAGCTCTGACGGACGGCATACGTGGTGATTGGACGTATGGTGACGGTTCGTGGCAAGGATTCATCTCGGACAACCGCCTCGATGTGACGATTGATATGGAAAAAGAAACTTCCATCCATTCTGTCACTGCCGCCTTTATGCAGGTGATAGGAGCGGAAGTATTCCTGCCGGAGACTGTGGTGATTTCCATTTCCGATGACGGAACCCATTTCACGGAGTTGCGAAAACAACACTTTGAAGTGAGCAAAGAAACGCCCATCCGGTTTACGGATATTTCATGGCAGGGCGAAGCCAAAGGAAGATACGTACGCTATCAGGCACAAGCCGGAAGTGAATTCGGAGGCTGGATATTTACGGATGAAATTATTGTGAATTAAAAACGGATGAGATTATTGGAAATTAAAGAAGGAATCTACTCAACCAGATTCCTTCTTTTTTTGTTATATTTGTATTATTACCTTAAAAACTAAGAATATGGTACAACACGCTAGACTCATTTTCTACAGCCTTCTTCTTCTGGTAATCCCGTGCGAGGGCACGTTGGCACAGAAGATTCCCGTCGCGCCCATAGACTCATTGATTACCGTAGGATATGCCACCGGAAGTTTGAAAACCCTGTCCGGTTCCGTCGAGAAAATCACGGAGACACAGATGAACAAGGACCAGATAACGAACCCTTTGGAAGCAATCCGTGGACGTGTGCCGGGATTGACCATCCAGCGGGGCTCAAACGGACCGGCGGCTCTGGATGCGGTACGCCTGCGGGGAACTACCTCACTGACCAGCGGCAACGACCCTTTGATTATCGTCGACGGAGTATTTGGCGACTTGAGCATGCTTGCCTCCATTTACCCTACGGATATTGAGAGCTTTACCATCCTGAAAGACGCTTCCGAAACCGCGCAATACGGTTCGCGAGGTGCATCCGGTGTGATAGAAGTCACCACCAAAAAAGGGATGAGCGGCAGGACACAGGTAGCTTACAATGGTAGTTTCGGAATTTCCACCGTCTACAAGAATCTGAAAATGCTGTCCGGTGATGAGTTCCGTCGTGTAGCATCGGAACGCGGCATTTCCATTTTGGACAAAGGGAACAATACCGATTTCCAGAAAGAGATTGAACAGACAGGACTGCAACAGAATCATCACATCGCCTTTTATGGCGGTTCCAGTGAGTCCAGTTATCGTGTTTCTCTCGGTTTCATGGATCGTCAGGGAGTGATTCTGAATGAAGACATGAAGAATTTCACTTCAAATATGAACATGAATCAGAAAATGTTCGACGGCTTCCTGAACTGCGAACTGGGAATGTTCGGTTCCATTCAAAAGAATCACAACCTGGTTGATTATCAGAAAACGTTCTATTCGGCAGCTACGTTCAATCCTACCTATCCCAATCATAAAGACCCTGTCACCAATTCTTGGGACGGCATAACGACCGCCAGTCAAATCACCAATCCATTGGCATGGATGGAAGTGCAGGACGATGATGCCACTTCGCACATCAGCACGCACGCCCGTCTCACCTTCAATCTGATGGAAGGACTGAAGCTAAGCCTGTTCGGTGCCTACACATACAATATCGTAGAAAATTCGCAGTACCTCCCCACTTCCGTCTGGGCGAACGGTCAGGCATACAAAGGAACCAAAAAGCGCGAATCCTTATTGGGAAACATGATGCTGACCTATAAGAAAAACTGGAAAAAGCATTTCTTTGACGCACTGGCACTTGCCGAACTTCAGAAAGAGACCTACACAGGCTATTATACCACAGTCAGCAATTTCAGCACCGATAAGTTCGGGTATAATAATCTTCAGGCAGGAGCACTCCGTTTGTGGGAAGGCACCAATTCGTACTATGAACAACCGCGCCTGGCATCTTTCATGGGACGCTTCAATTATACATACGCCGACCGCTACGTACTGACGTTGAACGCCCGTACGGATGCTTCCTCCAAATTCGGAGCCAACCATAAATGGGGCTTTTTCCCCTCTGCGTCCGCGGCATGGGTGATTAGTGAAGAAGAATTTATGAAGCAATTCCCCGTGATAGACAATCTGAAATTCCGTATCGGTTACGGTCTGGCAGGTAATCAGAGCGGGATTGACTCATACACAACGCTGAGTCTCGTCAAGCCGAACGGTGTCGTCCCCGTCGGAAACTCCGCCATCGTATCTTTGGGAGATCTCCGGAATACGAATCCCGACCTGAAATGGGAAGTGAAACATACCTTTAATACCGGTTTCGACATCGCTTTATTCGGCAACCGCCTGTTGCTTTCCGCCAACTATTACAACTCCCGCACCACGGATATGCTCTACCTTTACAACGTAAGCGTGCCCCCTTTCACCTATAACACCTTGCTTGCCAATATCGGCTCCATGCGCAACTGGGGTACGGAAATTGCCATCGGTATCACCCCTTTGAAAACGAAGGACATGGAGCTGAATATCAATGCCAACATCACCTTCCAGCGCAACAAATTGCTTTCATTGAGTGGTATGTATAACGGCGAAATGCTTTCCGCTCCCGAATATAAAAGTCTTGCCAGCCTCGACGGAGCCGGCTTCCACGGCGGCTACAACCACATCGTTTATCAGATGGTGGGGCAACCGTTGGGCGTGTTCTATCTTCCTCACAGCACCGGACTGGAGTCCGACGGAAACGGTGGATATACCTATGGCATCGCCGACCTGAATGGCGGAGGCGTCAGTCTTGAAGATGGAGAAGACCGCTACGTGGCAGGACAAGCCGTACCCAAAACGATTCTGGGATCTAACATCAGTTTCCGTTACAAACGTTTCGACCTGTCTTTGCAGATCAACGGAGCCTTCGGACATAAAATCTACAACGGAACTTCCCTGACCTATATGAACATGAATATATTCCCCGACTACAACGTAATGAAAAAAGCTCCGCAACAGAACATCAAGGATCAGACCGCCACCGACTATTGGCTGGAAAAGGGAGATTACGTCAATTTCGACTATGTGACACTGGGCTGGAACGTGCCGATTGAAAAGGTGCAGAAACTAAAGAAATATGTCCGTTCCCTGCGCTTGGCATTTACAATCAACAACCTGGCAACCATTTCCGGCTATTCGGGACTTTCGCCCATGATAAACAGTTCCACAGTGAACTCTACGTTGGGCGTGGACGATAAACGGGGATATCCGTTGGCACGGACGTACACCTTAGGATTGAGTATTAACTTTTAATGGAGGAGGAGAGTATGAAACAATATGTGAAAAATAGAAGTTGGTTAGGATTCTTTCTGGCAATGTGTTTGGGCTTATTTTCCTGTGATAAGTTCTTACAGGAAAATCCGAAGGACAAACTACCGGAAGATGATGTCTACAATACGATCTCGGAAGTATATCTCAATGCAGTAGCTTCGCTTTATACCTACGTAGGCGGTTATAGCGACAGTCAGGGATTGCAGGGAACGGGTAGGGGAGTCTACGACCTGAACACTTTCACTTCCGACGAGGCCATTATCCCCACCCGTGGAGGTGACTGGTACGATGGCGGCTTCTGGCAAGGACTTTACCTGCACGATTGGGGAGTGGAGAATGACGCTATCCAAGCGACATGGGAATATCTTTATAAAGTCGTCATGCTAAGTAACAAATCGCTCGAGCGGATAGACAAATTCGCCGAAACCCATTCCGATGCGGAACTTCCGGCATACCGTGCGGAAGTGCAGGCAATGCGGGCCATGTATTATTATTATCTGATGGATTTGTTCGGGCGCATCCCGTTGGTTCAATCCTCTTCAGTGGCGATGAAAGATGTTGTCCAGAGTGAACGGAAAACAGTTTTCGACTTTGTATTCAAAGAATTGCAGGAAGCGGCTCCGCTGTTGAGCGATGCGCACAGCAACCAGTCCGGTCCTTATTATGGCCGTATCACCCGTCCGGTGGTAACTTTCCTATTGGCCAAACTGGCTCTGAATTCCGAAGTCTATACGGACAATGATTGGACAGACGGACAACGTCCGGACGGGAAAAACATAAAGTTTACAGTGAACGGCAACGAACTCAATGCCTGGGAAACAGTCATCTACTACTGTGACCAGTTAAAGACGCTGGGCTACAACGAACTGGAACCGGAATACGAAACCAATTTCTCCATTTTCAATGAATCATCGATAGAGAATATCTTTACCATCCCGATGAATAAAACCTTGTACACCAATCAAATGCAATATCTGTTCCGCTCCCGCCACTACAATCATGCCAAGGCGTACGGCCTAAGCGGTGAGAACGGTCCCAGCGCAACCATTGAAGCCCTCGAAACCTTCGGTTATGAAACAGCCGAACAAGATCCCCGCTTTGATATTTGCTATTTTGTGGGCGTGGTGCACGACCTGAAAGGAAACATCATCAAGCTGGATGATGGCACTGTATTGGAATATCTGCCCTGGAAAATAGCTTTGGATATCACAGATACCCCGTACGAACAAACAGCGGGAGCCCGTATGAAAAAGTATGAAGTCGATCCCACCGCCACGAAAGACGGTAAATTGATGGAGAATGACATTGTACTGTTCCGCTACGCGGATGCTCTGTTGATGAAGAGTGAAGCCAAAGTACGCAACGGAGCCGGTGGAGATGAAGAACTGAATGAAGTCCGTAGCCGCGTCAATGCCTCCTCCCGTCCTGCCACTTTAGAGAATATCCTTGCCGAACGTCAGCTGGAACTGGCTTGGGAAGGTTGGAGACGTCAAGACTTGGTTCGCTTCGGGAAGTTTACAAGAGCTTACAGTAGCCGTCCGCAATTGCCGGATGAGGAAAACGGATATACTACCGTGTTCCCTATACCGGAGAAAATACGGGTGATGAATACGAAGTTGAAACAGAATCCGGGGTACTGACAGGAGTTATCATTCAATCAACTCAAAATCATATTTTTCAAGTTCGTTCCCGTTGATAATCATAGCAATCTGATGAAGTCCGAGATGGAGCTTCCTCGTTGTAACCACCCGGAAAGAATGTTTTCGGGTGATTCGCGTCGTTGAATTTCCCGCATATTCTTTCTCGCTGATTTTATGCACTTTTTTCGTCAACGTTCCATTCGCTTTTTGGTAATAGATTCCATATTCGAGTCGTATCTTGGTCGTTTGATCGTTCTTGTTCAACAGTTTGAAACTAAACTCCAACGAATCCCCGACTTTCACTTCAGGGCTTGAAATTTGGAAATCTTCCACATAGATATTGCTGATAGTAGAGTTGAAGCCAAACAACTCCATCACCTCCGGATTGCCTTGTTTTAAGAGTGTCCGGCAACCGTGTTTTATAATCCAATCCACCTCTTTCGATTCTCCCTTCCATTTCTTTGCTAAATCAATGACGATTTCGGGATTATCTTTCGCGATATCATTTAAATTATTGGCAACGCTCAATCGCACAAATCTTGCCGGATCATTTTTAAGATTCTCCAAAATAGGAATGATAGGCGCAGGATTTTCTTTCAGGTTCGGCAATGCCATCGCCCAAGGAAGGCGCGGACGACAGCCTTCTGACGCAAGCCGCCTGACTCCCCAATGTTCGTGTTTCGACCAAACCAACATCTGTTTCATCATTCGATCCGGATATTTGATAATAAAAGGATGGGCCACAAACTCGCAACTTGTGAACTGCGTGATTTTCTCTATCGCCCTGACAGAAGTTTCGTAATCGTCCAGTCCATATTGTTCGACATAATTATCCAGAATTCCCCCATACTCCAAAGTCAGGCCAAACTTCGTGTCGTCTATCACCGAGGAATCAGGCCGTGTCTTTTTTATATGATCCAACAATTCAAGTATCTTAGCGATCGCCTCTTTGTAATCTGCCGGTAAAAACTTTCTTAGAACCGTTGTAATGTGCATGCAGCGTTGTTTAAGTTCCCTGCCTTCCCATTCATCGTCCATCACTTGAGATACAAACTCGCGGGCATCAAAATTGTCGATAACAAGTTTCAGATCTTTCGTAAACAGATCGAAAAATTGCTCGTTAAACATGTTTTTAAACGGTTCTGTCATTCTTTTAATATATAGTTTAGTTAAAAATCAACCTAATTTACGCGCTGAAACCTTTATCTCTCATTTATAAAAAAGAAGTGAGCCGTAAAAAAGATTGCAGCCCACTTATACCTTATATATGATAGCAAAAGACTAATCGAAGAAACTCTTGAATTTCTTGAAAATCTTCTCTTTTACCGACGTGTTAGGTTTGAAATTGTCCGAAGCTTCCATTTTCTCGAGCGTGCTCTTTTCCTCCTTGTTGAGAGCTTCCGGCACATAAATACTGATATTGACCAGCAAATCTCCCGTACCGTACCCGTTTACATTCGGCAACCCCTTGCCACGCAAACGAAGCACTTTACCCGGTTGGGTACCCGAATCAATCTTCACTTTCACTTTGCCGTCAATCGTCGGAATTTCCACAGCACCGCCCAGCGCAGCCGTCGGGAAACTAAGCAACAGATTATAAATCAAATCATTTTCGTCGCGAATCAAGTCCTGATGCGGTTCTTCCTCCACGAGGATCAATAAGTCGCCTGCCACACCGTTGTGTTTGCCGGCATTACCTTTGCCGCCCATAGAGAGCTGCATACCCTCTGCCACTCCGGCAGGGATATTCACCGATACCACTTCCTCGCCGTAAATGATTCCGTCGCCACCACACTTCTTACATTTATTCTTGATAATCTTTCCCTCACCGCCACACGTAGAACAAGTGACGCGAGTCTGCATCGTGCCCAGAATGGTCTGTTGGTTACGAATCACCGAGCCGCTACCTTTACAAGTAGGGCAAGTCTCCGATCCGCCGTCACCCTCGGCACCCGTGCCATGACACTGGTCACACGGCACATATTTTTTGAGTTTAAATTTCTTTTCTACTCCGGTAGAGATTTCTTTCAACGTCAGCTTCACTTTCACACGGAGGTCACTGCCGCGATACCGGCGTTGCTGTGAACCGCCGCCACCGCCAAATCCGCTGAATCCTCCGAAGCCTCCCCCGAAACCGCTGCCGCGGCCACCGAAGATGTCGCCAAACATAGAGAAGATGTCATCCATCGACATTCCCTCGCCACCGAAACCACCGAACGGACCGCCATTGCCTGCCGCACCGCTCACTCCCGCATGACCGAACTGATCGTAACGCGAACGCTTCTCCGGATTGCTCAACACGTCGTATGCCTCGGCCGCCTCCTTAAATTTCTCTTCAGCCTCCTTGTCGCCCGGATTCTTGTCGGGGTGATACTGAATTGCTTTCTTGCGGTATGCTTTCTTTATTTCTTCTACTGTGGCTGTCTTCGTCACCTCCAATATTTCGTAATAGTCTCTTTTTTCTGCCATGCCCATTTATTGATTTATGATTGAAAAGATTTATGATTTATGAATTCTGATTTATGATTTACTCTGCAGACCAATAGCGCAGCCATAAATCATAAATCATAATTCATAAATCTCCTCATTCTCCTACTACCACTTTAGCGTGGCGGAGCACTTTGTCGTTCAGTGTATATCCCGTTTGCACACAGTCCAGAATCTTGCCTTTCTGTGCTTCCTCCGGTGCGGGGATTACCGCGATGGCTTCATGATAATCAGTATCCAGCGGTTGGTCTTTTGTTTCGATAACTTTCACGCCGTTTTGTGCCAGAACAGCCATAAATTTATTATAAATCAGTTCTACTCCTTCTTTTACGGCATTGACATCCGTTGCCGTTTCCATCGTTTTGATGGCACGTTCGAAGTCGTCCACCACCGGAAGAATACTGCTAAGGCTCTTTTCGCCACCGTTCAGAATCAGTTCAGCCTTCTCCTTTATGGTGCGTTTCCGATAGTTGTCAAACTCGGCAGACAAGCGCAGGTATTTATCCTTTTGCTCTTCAATCGCCTCTTGAGCCTTTTCCAGTTCTTTTTCCAGCTCTTCTTCGTGAGTCAGGGGAGTGGCGTCCTCCGCTTGTTCGTTTTGCGGTTGTTCTTCCGCATGGTTTTGAGTTTCCTCAACGTTCAGTTCTTCTTCCTTCACTTTTTTTTCTTTCGGATCCATCTTGGTATTTACTATTTTATTATTTACTATTATAAAAACACACGTTATCTTAATTGGTAAGATACCGCCAATAAAACATACCGGGCTGACCGGATGTCATTGATTTTGTCTGCAAAAACTTTGCCAAGTTGGCTGTTTTGCCAAAAAACGCAGCAAAGGTAACACTTTTATGTCAGATTGGCACATATCAGATAGTTCATAATTCATTTTAAATGTCTAACTTTGCAGCCCCTATGGGCTAATAGTGATTTTAATCGTAAATCGTAAATAATAAAATCGTAAATAAAGAAGATGATTACAGTTTCGAACGTTTCGGTACAGTTTGGTAAAAGAGTGTTATTTAATGACGTAAACCTGAAGTTTACGAGTGGTAATTGTTATGGTATTATTGGTGCTAACGGTGCGGGAAAATCTACCTTCCTTCGTACGATTTACGGAGATCTGGACCCGACAACGGGTACCATTGCGCTCGGACCGGGCGAACGCCTCTCGGTGTTGAGCCAGGACCACTTTAAGTGGGACTCTTATACCGTCATGGATACCGTAATGATGGGGCATACCGTGTTGTGGGACATCATGAAGCAACGCGAGGTGTTGTATGCGAAAGAAGATTTCACAGACGAAGACGGGCTGAAAGTATCCGAACTGGAAGAGAAATTTGCCGAGCTGGACGGATGGAATGCGGAAAGCGACGCAGCCATGCTGTTGAGCGGATTGGGCGTGAAAGAAGATAAGCATTATGTATTGATGGGTGAGCTGAGCGGTAAGGAAAAAGTGCGTGTCATGCTGGCGCAGGCATTGTACGGAAATCCGGACAACCTCTTGCTCGATGAGCCTACCAATGACTTGGATATGGAGACAGTGACCTGGTTGGAAGAGTACCTTTCCAACTTCGAGCATACCGTATTGGTAGTGAGCCACGACCGTCACTTCCTCGACTCTGTATGTACGCACACCGTGGACATCGACTACGGAAAAATCAATATGTTTGCCGGTAACTATAGTTTCTGGTACGAATCCAGCCAGTTGGCCCTCCGTCAGCAGCAGAACCAGAAGGCGAAGGCTGAAGAGAAGAAGAAAGAGTTGGAAGAATTTATCCGCCGTTTCAGCGCCAACGTAGCGAAGAGCAAGCAGACAACGAGCCGTAAGAAGATGTTGGAGAAACTGAACGTAGAAGAGATCAAACCTTCTTCACGTAAGTATCCGGGCATCATCTTCACTCCCGAACGCGAGCCGGGCAACCAGATTCTGGAAGTTTCCGGATTGAGCAAGAAGACGGAAGAAGGCGTAGTGCTTTTCAACGATGTCAACTTCAACGTAGAGAAAGGTGACAAAGTGGTATTCCTGTCGCGCAACCCGCGTGCGATGACTGCGTTCTTCGAAATCATCAACGGAAACATGAAGCCGGATGCCGGTACCTTCAACTGGGGGGTAACCATCACCACTGCTTACCTGCCGCTGGATAATACCGATTTCTTCAATACCGACCTCAACCTGGTGGACTGGTTGAGCCAGTTTGGCGAAGGAAACGAAGTATATATGAAAGGCTTCCTCGGCCGTATGCTTTTCTCCGGCGAAGAGGTGTTGAAGAAAGTAAGCGTACTCTCCGGAGGTGAGAAGATGCGTTGTATGATTGCCCGTATGCAGCTCCGCAACGCGAACTGTCTGATTCTGGACACTCCGACCAACCACTTGGACTTGGAATCTATCCAGGCATTCAACAACAACCTGAAGACGTACAAGGGAAACATCCTTTTCTCTTCTCATGACCACGAGTTTATCCAGACGGTTGCCAACCGCATCATCGAACTGACACCGAACGGTATCATCGACAAGATGATGGAGTATGACGAATATATCACGTCCGATCACATCAAGGAATTGAGAGCGAAGATGTACGGGGACAAATTGTAAATAAACTATTTCACCACAGAGGACACGGAGGACGCAGAGGTTGTTATTCAGAGATAATTAGAGTCTCTGCGTCCTCTGTGTCCTCTGTGTCCTCTGTGGTTGTTCTATTATTATACCTCTTCCATCAGCGCCAATTCCCAACTGCGCCATACGATTGTTGCCAGTTTCAATCCCCCTTTCTCACGAGCTTCTGCCACACATTCATCCTTGCTATAGCGAATCAACTTTCCAGTGCGGAGAAATGGGTGACTATCTCAGTCACTATCTCGCCTTGCTCCGCAATCTCCTTGATGACGGAGAAATTTTCGCCCAGTCCATGGTCGAGACGGACAAGGTAGGTAAGCTTGTTAAAGTCCGTACGGATATTGGGATCTACAATCTGCTAATTTATTTTTACTGAAGCAATAATTGTCATAGTTAGGCTTCATCATTGTCACCGCATCGTCTACCGACATAGGAAGAGCGCCTTGTTCCTTATAATACGTCAGCATCTCGCGCAATTCCTTCTCGCTGAAACCTACAAGGTCGTTAAACCACGGGTCGGTGGTGATATTCGTTCCGATGTTGAATCCGCTTGTCACGTCGTCCATCGTCACCGGGCTTACCCTTACGGGTGGCATAGGTATTCTTTCTTTATTCATCATTCATATCGAGTAAATATACGGAAAACGGATGAATGTGACACGTTTAATGCCACTAATTTATCCGTTTATCTGCTATTTCGCGGAAAAACTACAACTCCAACCCCGTCTGCACCGGAAGCTGCGGGCGTATTGAATTTTCTTTGCGCTCTTCGGCCGAATACTCCACCACCCAATATTCCGTGATATTGTTGGAGGTCTTCCGTGAGTGGAAATGGTTGTTTTCCAATACCGTGACCAGCATTTGTTTCATCTGTGCGTTGGCCTGTGTGCGCCCGTTCATGCTCAATACCGACAGCAGGTAGGAGGCAGGATACCATTGCGCCTGAATATCGTTCGTGCTGGCTGCCCGGAAATAGAAGAAAAGATTCTCCTCTACCGGATCTTTTTGGCGGAACGCCTCATTGCGGTTGTTGAGAAACGTAATCTCCTGGTTCTCATACCAATATTGAAACCCCTGCCGGTAGAGTGCGTATGCTTGTGCATATATCCCCTGATGGTTGACAGGCGTGTGATAATCTATTTCCAGCAACGTATTGAACAGGATGCGCCTGTTCTCGCCGATGTCCGGCAGACAGTGCGGGTTGTTCGTGCTGGCGATGAATGATGCGCGGCGGATGAACGTATAATTCTGGATATCGTAAACCTTCCGTTCGTTCATCACATCTTGCGTGATGAGACTTTTCAACTCCTGCATGCGTGCGGGAGAGAGCGTATCAAACTCATCCAGATTGATGAGTAGGCAGGACGACATTTGCAGGAGATGGTCTTTGTTGTCGGGACTAATCATGCCGTTGCGATAATAATCCTTCAGCTCCGGTGGGAGGAGATGGCGGACAAAAGTACTCTTGCCTTTTCCCTGTGCGCCGTGGAGCAGCATCAACTGGTGGTTTTGCGCTTCGTCGTCGATGGCACATGCCACCATTCCCACCAGCCAGCGGCGGAAGCTGTCTTCAAAAAAAGCCTGGTCTGCCGCTTTCACTGTTTTTGTCAGTTGGCCGATGTGGTCTGTTTTCCCGTCCCATGTCTGGAGTGAGGTGAAATAATGGATAAACGGGTTGAACGGCTTTGCATAGTCCGAGTCCACCAGTGCTTTCAAATTAGCTTGCGAACTGTATATCTTCTTCATCTGTGCGTTGATATAGAATGTGTTGATATCCTTTGTGCGCAGTGTACTGAAAGGCGGCTGCTCTGTTTTAGGGAGACCAGGTATTATTTTCCGGAACTCGATCTGCTCTTTCACCACGTTTCTTCTGATTTCGTAGTGTTCGTCCATAAATTTGATGACCTGGCATATTCTCGGTTGTTGGCTTTCTTCTTCCGCCTGATCGGTCTTTGAGGTGTATTGGTAAGCATTGTGCAAGGGCAGTTCGAGGTCGAAGTCGGGTAGGTCTCCGAAATGACTGTGTGCCAGACTGACGGATTCCTCTTCCGTGATATGGCGGTGGTAACACTGATTGCCGAGACAATAGAAGAAATTGTCCCGGTTGCCTATCTCGAGACGTTCTTTGCGTTTGGTGTACTCCAGCGCCTTGCGGAAGTCGAGTTGCACTTGCAGGTCGATGGGCGACGCATTCTCCTGCACGGGGAGGAGCGGGGATCGTTTTCCCGGATTTTTGCGCTTCTTGTTTTTACATTCTTCTTCAGTGGGCAGTGTCACTTTTACGGTCAGCGGCTTCACGTTTTCCAGTCGTTCGGTAGAGAGGAAAGCGTCCGGATCGTGCGACACGAAGAATCCGCGTCCCGGGTCGCTCCCGCTGGTGTCTACTTTGGTATTGAGCAGCTTTTCATATTGGCTGCTTGCCAGGGCGTACATGCGGTGGTGGTAGCGTTCGAGGGTGAGGAAGTCTACGGTTCCCAATGCGTTCAGTTCGGTGCGTAAGGCTTCCGCCTCATTGCCGGTAAGATAGACGAAGATCTTCAGCCCGTGCATCCGGGGGCTGACGAAGCTGCCTAGCGTGTCGGGGCAATCGTTCACCAGTTGGCGGAAGTCCGGGATCTTTTCTGCCGGCATATCGTCACAGTCGAGCGTGATGATGTCCTGATACTTGTCCAGACTGTAAGCCAGCCTTTCCTTGGCGTAAGTAGCCGTGATGGTGCAGTAGGGCAGTTGCTTCTTCATGTGGTCTGCTTTCACCGTTTCTCCTGCATCCATTGCTTCCCGAAGTCTCCGGATTCTGTCGCGATAGACATCTCCCCGGATAAATTCGAACATTTGCCGGATACTGATACTTCCTGATACGAGTGATAATCCCCTGTATGTCGTTATTGAGATATTTTCCATTTTAATTATTGATATGAATGTAAGTCGTGTCAATATTAACACACTGCAAAGGACGGCTTTTTATGTAGAATAAAAAAACTGCTTTTGGTACTCAAAAAGCAGTTTTTTAACAGTCGGTTCTTTCGTGTTAATCCTCAAGAAGCGTTCTTTTTAGTCTTTGTATCTCGCAATCAATCTCTTCCACGCTTAATGATTCGTCCGAATCATCCGATTTCTTGAAATCAACAGTCATAAACAACAACTCTGCAAAGTATTTGGGGCTTTTAATGTTAAAAACAGAGTCATGGTCATAACAGAGATGGACAAAGGGAAGGAGATACTTCTTGCGGTCGCCTGGACTTACCTCTATTCTGTTGGTATACAAATTGTTGACAGTGCCAAGCATTTGCGTGATAAACTGGGATACTTGGGGAAATTCTCCCTTTTCGAGTGTTACAGCCTGTTTGTTCTGGTAAACGAAGCCTTCGGAAAAAATGTCTTTTTTCTCATGATTTTAAGTGTTATTTGATTAGTGTTAAAAAATGTTGGTTTAAAAAGACGCAAAGGTACGTTTTATTTTGTTCCTATCGTTTACTTATACTGTTTATTCTCTTTATATATTTTATTTGATGGAAAAAGCGTGTAATTGAGGTGGAACCCCTCCACCTCAATTACACGCTTTTTCTATATAAAAAGAATATTCTCTCGCGCCTGCGCACGTGTACATTATTAAATAAGAAAACTAACAGCATTCAATAAGAAAACACACAGCCTGTTTGTCCTCAAGATACCATGTATTACACCGCGTCCCATCATAATATCGACAGGGCACAGTTGCAGGGCTGGCATTATAAAACAGATATTGGACAGAATACCCCCATAACCGCTTTTGTTTTCATTATAGCTAATTCTGATTTCATTATAGCTAATCTCGATTTCATTATAGCTAATTCTGTTTTCATTATAGCTAATCTCGATTTCATTATAGCTAATTTTATTTTCGTTATAGCTAATCAGTACTTGCCTTAAAGAGATTCATGGCTCATCGAGATACCTCACGATGAGCCGCACCTGCCTTGCGCTGTAAGCGTGGTCGTTTTTTCCTTCGCCTCCGCTATACATTGCGTCATATAATTCTTTGTTATTTCTGATCCACTCCCTCATTTTCCGCATGGCATACGCCAACGGTACATAAGGATTGTATAAATGTGCCAGCTCCGATTTCAAATACGGACGTATGACAAACGGCTCCTCCTCCGTCTCTTCTTTTTCTGCTTTCATATCTTCGGGAAATTAATTTTATCGTATTCCAAATATACGGAAAATCTCCCGGTCCTCCAAGTGTATAAGTAAAATAAAATCATTCTGAATAAAAGTAAATACATTCTGGATGAAAGTAAGACAAAGTACGTCAGACTAAGACAAAGTACGTCATTTCATTCCCCTGTAATACACTATCTTTGAGGTATCGAAAGAAAAAGAAACAGAGCTCGTTCATTTCTTTCGATATCGATTGCGGTAACCGCAATTTGTAATATTTATTTTTCAATTATTAATTCTCAATTTTTAATTTATCATGGCAATACCATTTAAAAGAATGGGTCGTAAAGACCCGAGAAAGGTTGATGGGGTGGTGAAGTATCATCCGCAACTTGTGACGCAGGGACAGAGTGTAGACCTGGATAAACTTGCTTACACGATGAAAGAGAAAAGTTCCCTGTCGCTGGGTGACATTCAGAGTGTGCTGACTAATCTCGTAGAAGCGATGCGTACGGCGCTGTTCGACGGTAAATCCGTCAATATCCATGATTTTGGTGTATTCAGCCTTTCCGCTACCACGCGGGGCGTGGACACGAAAGATGAGTGTACGATGAAGAACATCAAAACGGTCAATATCAACTTCCGTCCTTCGAGCAGTGTCCGTCCCAATCTGACATCTACCCGTGCCGGTGAGAAAATCGAGTTTCTGGATCTCGACGCGCCCAAGAAAAAGAAAACCGATGGCGAAGATCCCGGTGATGAAGGTGGCGGAGACTCCGGTGGAGGTAGTGGAGGCGGTAGCGGTGAAGCTCCGGATCCGGCAGCTTGATTCATAGAGTGCAGATAATGTTTACAACTGATAAGAAAAATAGTGGCACTATGATGAGAAAGATTGATTTGATCGTGATTCACTGTTCCGCCACCCGTGCCGACCGTTCTCTCACCCCGGATGACTTGGAGATGCAACACCGTCGGCGTGGATTTAACGGAACAGGTTATCACTACTACATCCGCAAGGATGGAACAGTGCACCTCACCCGACCGATTGAACGTATCGGTGCGCACGTGAAAGGATTCAACTCGAACAGTGTCGGTATCTGCTACGAAGGCGGTTTGGATGCCCACGGTTGTCCGGCAGACACGCGGACACCGGAACAACGGGCGGTGCTCAAGCTGCTGGTTCATCAATTACTTGAGACTTTCCCCGGTAGCCGGGTGTGTGGTCACCGGGATTTAAGTCCCGACCGCAACGGAAACGGGGAGATTGAACCGGAAGAATGGATTAAGGCGTGTCCGTGTTTTGAAGTGAAAGCGGAGTTTAGAGTTTCCACTACGTAGAGTTTTAGTTCTCAATAGGATAACGAGAAAATGAGGTAGGAAGGTTTTCAGGAAGTAACAGGGTATTGAAAGTAACTAATTATTGAACGTGATTGATTATTGAAGTCAGTCCATTATTAAAAGAGTGTGGAAAGGAGGTGTGTAAGGTTATGGCAGTCAAGAAATCCCTTTGGGATGTGATTCTGAAAGTAGTCATCGCAGTGGCGTCGGCGGTAGCGGGCGTATTGGGCGGTAATGCGATGAATCTGTAAAGATACAGAGGGTTAGTTCATTTGAGAGAGGGTGTATAAGTTTTCTATTTCACCCTCTCTATTTTTTATCCTCTGATATGAATAATCAGGCGGTTTAATTCATATCAGGGGATCTTTTTTATTTCTTATAAACCAACTTACTCGGAACTCCTTCTCCGAACAAGTTATCACCCAGCGTCGTAATCTTATTTCCGGTAGCCAACACATAGCGAAGATTATCGCATCCCATAAAAGCACCGAACTCGATAGCCGTCACACTGGCCGGCAGCTCTAGCGTACCGCAGAGACGACCGCAGTTACTAAACACACGCTGTCCGATAGATTTCAGATTATGAGGCAATTTCATATTCAACAGATACTTCTTCTGCGCGAAAGTGAAGTCGGGGATAGCCGTTGCGTTCGTTCTGGAAATATCGACAGAAACGAGATTCGGCATATAATCACGGATCAGTTTGAAGTCGGCGTTATCCAGTTTACCTTCAACGGTCAGGAAGTTGATGTCTCTGGGTTGCAGTCCCGCTTTCAGAATTTCTTCTTCCAGTTTGCCCATGGCACCCACTTGCAGGGTAGTCTCTACCGGTTCCCCCTCGATAAACGCAAAGTTCTGCCATCTGTCCTTGTAGCGGTAAGAGTCGCTGCTGCCCAGGGGGACGAAGATAGCGGTAACGCTGTCTGCCAACGCTTCCGGCAACAGGTTGGGAGCTGTCTTCTTCCGGATCTGGCAGATTTTCAGGTTCTCGCAACCTTTGAAGGCAGCATCTTCGATATTCTTCGTCTTCTCCGAAAGAATCACTTTCTCCAGAGTGGTTTTGCCTTTGGTCACTCCGTCTACCACATTCGAAAAAGCGTATGCAGGAATGAAGTTCGGCATATAAATATAGAATTTCCCGTTGGGATAAGTGCCCGCTTTTCCGCTGTACATCTTGATTTCAGCGTTCGAAATGTCCAATACTTTCAGATTATCAAATTCGTCACGGAGATGGCGGAAGTCCTCCGCGTTCAGTTTTCCGGTCAGTGTGAGATGGGTGACACTGTTGGCCTCCTCTTCAGTCATCATGGAAATCAGCGTGCCGGGCTTACTCACATAATACGTTTTACTCACTTGGGCGGCTGCTCCTAACGCATTAGCGGCCAATAAGAAACTTATCAATAGTAGTTTAATTTTCATAATTTTGTAGATTTGTTCTGACAAATATAGGAAAAATAGAGAATACATGATGTTTTTTTATGTTTTATATCTAATTTTGTAGCCGGATTAACAAATTGTAAAAATGGAGGCAGACAACATTGCTGGGGGCAAAGAACCCAAAAGACTTCCTGTGTGGGCTTGTATCCCGCTGTTTATTGTGATACTTTTCATTCTTCTTGGATTGTATGGTACGCTGGCCCGCGGATGTTTGTCGTTGGTGTTGGGTGTGGAAGCCCGCCATCCGGGAGTGACGGGATACATTGTTCTCGAAGCCAGTATGCTGCTCGCCGTTCTGACCGCTGCCATTCCTATGCTCCGCTTCGAACGCCGTCCGTTTTCTGATTTGGGGCTCTCCTTAAAAGGACACGTCAAGGGACTGTGGTATGGCTTCCTGATCGCAATCCTGCTCTATCTGTTCGGTTTCGGAATCTCTTTCGTTTTGGGAGAAATAGAAGTCATCGGTTTCCAGTTCAAGCCGTTGGACCTGTTGGGTTCGTGGGTGTTTTACCTGCTGGTCGCCTTGTTCGAAGAAATACTGATGCGCGGCTATATTCTCGGACGATTGCTGCACACCACCATGAATAAATTCCTGGCACTTTTCATCTCGGCAGCGTTATTCGCCTTTATGCACATCTTCAATCCCGAAATCGCTTTCCTGCCTATGCTCAACCTGTTGCTGGCAGGTATGCTGTTGGGAGCTTCCTATCTATATACACGGAACCTGTGTTTCCCTATCTCGCTTCATCTTTTCTGGAATTGGATTCAAGGCCCCATCCTTGGCTATCAGGTAAGCGGAAACAACTTCACCACCAGTATGCTGACTTTGCGTATGCCCGAAGAAAACGTACTGAATGGCGGAGCCTTCGGTTTTGAAGGCTCGCTCATTTGTACAGTACTGATGATTGTATTTACGATTCTGATCGTGTGGTGGGGAGAGAAAAGAGAAGCAATCAGTCTTGCGGTACCCCGATCATGCTAAGTTGAACCCGTTTCCGGTCATAATCTACACTCATCACTCTCACCATGACGTGCTGATGAATGGACACCACTTCTGTCGGATCGGAAATGAACCGTTCCGCTAATTGAGAAAGGTGTACAAGACCGTTTTCCTTAATTCCTATATCGACAAACGCCCCGAAATTGGTGATGTTGCCTACAATGCCCGGAAGAATCATCCCTTCGCGCAAATCGGCTATGGTGCGTACATTCTTGTCGAATTCGAAGACCTTGATAGCTTTGCGCGGGTCACGTCCCGGCTTGTCGAGCTCTTGTAGGATATCCTGTAAGGTAGGCAGGCCGACGGTAGGAGTGATGTAGTCGGAGATGTTGATCTTCCGGCGGAGTTCCTTGTCGGCTATCAACTCGTCGATGGTGCATTTCAGGTCTTTGGCCATCTGCTCTACGATGTGGTAACTTTCCGGATGCACGGCGGTATGATCCAACGGGTTTTTAGCTCCGGGGATGCGGAGAAATCCTGCGCATTGCTCGAAAGCTTTGGCACCCATGCGCGGCACTTTCATCAGTTCTTTCCGTGAACCGAAAGCTCCGTTCTCTGCCCGGTAATTGACAATGTTCTGTGCCAGTTGAGGACCCAGACCGGATATATAAGTGAGCAAATGACTGCTTGCCGTATTGAGATTTACCCCGACCAGGTTCACGCAATTCTCTACCGTCTGATCGAGTGCTTTCTTCAGCTTCGTCTGGTCTACATCGTGCTGGTATTGACCTACGCCGATGGACTTGGGATCTATCTTCACCAACTCTGCCAACGGGTCCATCAGGCGACGACCGATGGAGACTGCTCCACGCACCGTTACGTCGTAATCCGGAAACTCGTCACGAGCAATTTTGGAAGCGGAATAAATGGAAGCCCCCTGTTCGCTGACTACAAACACGGGTATCTGACGGTCGAAACTCTGGCTGTTGATGAAATCTTCCGTCTCCCGGCTTGCCGTTCCGTTGCCAATGGAGATGGCTTCTATCTGGTAGGCCTCGATCATCTTGCGAAGTTTCGAGGCAGCTTCTCCGGTCTTGTTGACCGGAGGGTGCGGATAGATATTCTCATTATGCAACAAATTGCCTTGCGCGTCAAGACAAACAACCTTACATCCGGTACGGAATCCGGGGTCGATGGCGAGTACCCGTTTTTGTCCCAACGGCGGAGCGAGAAGAAGTTGGCGGAGGTTCTCGGCGAATACGCGAATCGCTTCATCGTCGGCTTTCTCTTTGGATTGGGCGGCAAATTCTGTCTCGATAGAAGGCTTTAGCAAACGTTTGTAAGCATCCGTCGTGGCTTCGCCCACTTGCTGGCTACATTCGTTGTTGCCACGTACGAATTGGCGTTCCAAACGTTCGATGCATGCTTCGTCGTCAGGATTGATAGACACTTTCAGCAACCCTTCCGACTCTGCCCGGCGGATGGCCAGTAGACGGTGGGACGTGCAACGTTTCAGTGACTCGGAGAAATCAAAATAATCCCGGTATTTCGCTGCTTCTTCCTCTTTTCCTTTGACTAATTTTGCAGTAATCTCTGCCTGGCGTCCGAACTGATTACGTACCGCGTTGCGGGCACGTTCGTCTTCGTTCACCTGCTCTGCGATAATGTCACGCGCACCTTTCAGCGCATCTTCCACATCTTTCACTTCACCTTTCACAAAGGAAGCGGCTTTGGCGCTAAGGTTGTTTTCCCTTTGCAACAACAGGATGGTGGCAAGCGGCTCCAGGCCTTTCTGGCGGGCCACTTCGGCACGTGTCTTCCGCTTGGGTTTGTAAGGGAGGTATATATCTTCCAGTTCCGTCGGATTCCAGGTGTCGTTGATGCGTTTCTCCAGTTCGGCAGTCAGTTTGCCCTGTTCGGTGATGGTGCCGAGAATCGTTTCTTTTCGTTTGGCTATGTCGCACAACTTATCGTGTTGCTCTTTTATCTGCTCTATTTGCACCTCATCCAGCCCTCCGGTAGCTTCTTTGCGGTATCGGCTGATGAAAGGAATCGTAGCACCTTCGCCCAAAAGATGAAGCGTACTGCTTATTTGTCTTTCCGGTATGCCTAAAAAACCGGAAATCATCTTGTGAAATAATTCCATAAATTGTATTTTTTGACAGTAAATGAGCGACAAAAATACATATAAATCTGTTAAACCCGACAAGTTTTACTATATTTGCAACTCAATTAATGAATTAACACATCAAAACTGCATTATTATGCTGGGACGTCTTGGATATCTTTTTATCTGTTTTCTTTGGCTCTTCCAGTCAACGAAGGTCTTGGCTGTCTCTAACGATAAGAAACCTATTCTGATTATCTGTTCTTATAATCCGGCAGCGCACCAAACATCAGTCACTATTTCCGATTATATGGATGAATATAGCAAGTTGGGAGGACAGCGCGACATCATCATCGAAAACATGAACTGTAAAAGCTTCTCGGAAGCTCCGCTATGGAGCAAAATGATGACGCAGATTCTTGCTAAATATCAGGGGGAAAAGCACCCGGCGCAGATTATCTTGTTAGGACAGGAAGCATGGGCAGCTTATTTGTCGCAGAGGGATGAAATGCAGGTGAAGGTGCCCGTGATGTGCAGTCTGGCCAGTAGCAATGTGGTGATATTGCCGGAGGACACGGTGGAAAACCTGGATAGCTGGATGCCCGAATCTGTCGATATCTTCGACGACCATGTGGATATCCCCGAATTGGAATCGGGATTTATCAATCAATATAATATAGAAGGTAATATTCAGATGATTCAAGCCTTCTATCCGAAAACGAAACACATTGCCTTTATCTCGGACAATACGTATGGCGGAGTGACCATGCAAGCATTGGTGCGAAAAGAAATGAAGAAATTCCCTGATCTGGATTTGATTCTGATGGATGGACGGAAACATTCTATTTATACCATCGTTGAGGAATTGAGACAACTGCCCGAGAACACGGTGATCCTGGTGGGAACATGGCGGGTGGATATGAACGAGGGCTATTTCATGAGAAATGCTACGTATGCCATGATGGAAGCTGCTCCTAACATCCCGGCTTTTACTCCTTCGTCGGTCAGTCTCGGCTATTGGGCGATAGGAGGGGTGTTGCCCGATTACCGGAAAGTAGGCGGAGAAATGGCTTCGGAGTCTGTGCGGATGGATAGGCATCCGCAGGATACGATGAAACATCTTTCGATCATCGGCTACAAGGCGGTGTTGGATAGCCGGAAGGTGAAGGAGTGGGGACTGGACCCGGCGGTGTTGCCTTTTAAAGTGCAGCTTGTCAACCAGCCGGTTTCGTTCTATCAGCAATATACTTATCAGATATGGTCTGCCTGTGCTTTGTTTGTGGTCCTGGTCCTCGGCTTGTGCATCTCTCTCTTCTATTATTTCCGTACGAAACGTTTGAAAGATGAGTTGCTGAAATCGGAGAAGGACTTGCGCGTAGCGAAAGACAGGGCGGAAGAGTCCAACCGTCTGAAGAGTGCTTTCCTTGCCAATATGAGTCATGAGATACGGACGCCGTTGAACTCGATTGTAGGCTTCTCGGATGTACTGGCCGTTGGCGGTAGCACGGAGGAGGAACAACAGTCTTATTATCAGATTATCAAAACCAATTCGGATTTGTTGCTTCGGTTGATTAACGATATTCTCGACCTTTCACGTCTGGAGGCCAACCGGGTGACGTTGACTTGGGAGGAATGTGACGTGGTGCAATTGTGCAGCCAGGTGGTGGCGTCTGTTGGTTTTTCGCGGCAGTCGTCGGACAACCAGTTCTTGTTTACCACTTCTTTTGAATCTTTCCGGATGGTGACGGATGTGCAGCGTATGCAGCAAGTGATGATTAACCTGCTGTCCAACGCCAACAAGTTTACGAAACAGGGTAAGATTACATTGAACTTATCTGTGAACGAGGAAACGCAAATGGCTGTTTTCTCGGTGACGGACACCGGATGCGGTATCCCGAAAGAAAAACAGGGACTTGTGTTCGAGCGTTTTGAAAAACTGAATGAATATGCCCAGGGTACCGGACTGGGATTGTCTATCTGTAAATTGATTGTACACAAATGGAAAGGAAGTATATGGATCGATCCTGGCTATACCGGTGGAGCACGGTTTGTATTCTCTCATCCGTTAAATCTAAATATAGAAAAAGAATGAAACGAATCGTATTAATTTATGGCTTGCTTCTCTGCCTCGTACTGTCTGTTGCGGCGCAGGAGAAGGTAGTAAAACTAAAGATTGTAGAAACAAGTGACGTACATGGCAATTATTATCCTTACAATTTTATAACCCGCCATGAGTGGAAGGGGAGTCTGGCACGGATTTATTCTTTCGTGCAGAAAGAACGCGAACAATATAAAGAGAATCTGATATTGCTGGATAACGGTGATATCTTGCAGGGACAGCCCACTGCCTATTACTATAATTATATAGATACGGTATCTCCCCATCTTTGCTCGGAAATGATGAACTATATGAAGTATGATGCCGGCAACATGGGTAACCATGATGTGGAAACGGGGCGTGCCGTTTTCGACCGTTGGATCTCTACTTGTGACTTCCCTGTATTGGGGGCCAACATCATAGATACGTCTACGGGAAAGCCCCATCTGGCTCCATATAAAGTGTTGGAGCGTGATGGCGTGAAGATCGTAGTATTGGGAATGATTACCCCTGCCATCCCTGCATGGCTCTCCGAAAATCTGTGGAAAGGATTGCGTTTCGACGATATGGAGGAGACGGCGCGCAAATGGATGAAGGTTATCCGTGAAAAAGAGAACCCGGATTTGGTGATCGGCTTGTTTCATGCCGGACAGGAGGCTTTCAAAATGTCGGGCAAATACAACGAGAATGCTTCTCTCAACGTAGCGAAGAATGTGCCGGGATTTGATATTGTATTGATGGGGCACGATCATGCCCGCGAATGTAAGAAGGTGATGAATGTTGCCGGAGACTCGGTGTTGATTATCGATCCGGCCAGCAATGGGATTGTGTTGTCCAATGTCGATGTAACCCTGAAACTGAAAGATGGAAAGGTGCAGAGCAAGGACATCAAGGGTGCCTTGACGGAAACGGAGGCTTACGGAATCAGCGAGGATTTTATGAAGCGTTTTGCTCCGCAATATGAAACGGTGCAGAAGTTCGTATCGAAGAAGATCGGCACTTTTACCGAAAGCATCTCTACTCATCCTGCTTTCTTCGGCCCTTCTGCCTTTATCGACCTGATACATACCTTGCAGCTCGACATCACCGGTGCTGACATCTCTTTTGCCGCTCCGCTTTCGTTTGACTCGGAAATAAAGAAGGGGGATGTGTTTGTGAGTGATATGTTCAATTTATATAAGTATGAGAACATGCTGTATGTGATGACTCTGTCCGGAAAGGAGATTAAGGATTTTCTGGAGATGTCTTATTATATGTGGACGAACCGGATGAAATCGCCGGAAGATCATCTGCTTTGGTTCAAGGAGAAACGTCGTGAAGGTGCGGAGGATAGAGCGTCTTTCCAGAATTACAGCTTTAATTTCGACTCGGCTTCGGGCATTATTTATACGGTGGATGTCACTAAACCGCAGGGCGAGAAAATAACGATTACAAGCATGGCGGACGGCTCTCCTTTCCGCATGGATAAGATATATAAGGTGGCCTTGAATTCTTATCGTGGCAATGGCGGCGGAGAATTGCTGACGAAAGGGTCGGGTATCCCGCAGGAGAAGTTGAAAGACCGCATTATCTTCTCTACGGATAAGGACCTCCGTTTCTACCTGATGAATTACATTGAAAAGAAAGGAACGATGGACCCGAAAGCGCTTAATCAGTGGAAGTTTGTTCCGGAGAAGTGGACGGTGCCGGCTGCCAAACGTGATTATGAATATCTGTTCCGGTCTGTTCGATAAGTATCTAAAAGTGTTCATTATGTCCGATAATACTCCCGATCGACTTGTATATCTGATTAAATGCTGGTATATTTGTCGCCAAAAAGAGAGAGTATGGATATTCAAAGTGTTCCGAAAGTAGGTATTTCTTCGGTAGTTCATTCTAAACATATAGATGCTGACAACATTGATGTTGTTGATAATGATATAGCGCTTTTCGATACGGAGAGTGTTATATCGTTGTATAATGGGCCTACCAAACTGGAGGTGTTGACGGTAGGGCTTTGCCTGGAGGGTACTGGTACCTTTAATATTAGTTTGCGTGAATTTCAATTGTGTCCCGGACTGATGGTGGTAGGACTACCTAATCAGATTATCGAGCAGCGGTATTTCAGTCACGATTTTAAAGGTATTTTCTTTGCTATGTCGAAGAACTTGCTGGAGACGTTGCCCAAGATCGGAAATGTGCTTTCTTTGTTTTTCTATCTGAAAGATTATCCGTGTTTCAATCTCACCCCGCATGAGCAGGAGATTGTGAAGGAGTATCATGCGTTTATCAGGAAACAGATGAGAAATAAGGAGGCTTTATACCGTAAGGAAGTGGTAATGGGACTGATGCAGGGGTTCTTCTTCGAGCTTTGTACTATTTTCACTAATCATGCGCCCGCAAATGCTACTACTATAAAGAATAAAAGCCGGAAAGAGCATATCTTCGAACGCTTTTATGAGTCTTTGGTGGAGTCTTACCAGTCTGAACGCAGTGTAAAATACTATGCCGACCAACTATGTCTGACACCGAAGCATCTTTCGGGAGTAGTGAAAGAAGTCAGCGGAAAAACGGTGGGAGAGTGGATTGATGAGTTGGTGATTCTGGAAGCGAAAGCCCTCCTGAATTCTTCAAGTATGAATATACAGGAGATTGCCGACCGGCTGAATTTTGCAAACCAGTCTTTCTTCGGGAAATATTTCAAGCATTACACCGGTATGTCTCCTAAAGAATACCGGAAAAGCCGCTAAAATCATAGAACACCGGAGCGTACACGGCTTAGTGTCTCCGGTGTCATCAAAAGATAGGAAGCGATGTGTGCCAGAGGCGCGCGTTTGATGATTTCCGGATGTGTTTCGAGCAGGAGGTTATAGCGTTCGCGAGCGGACTCAAAACGCCATGAATCGGCTTTAACCTGTGATACGATTAAAGAGTATTCCAATATCTTTTGATAGAACATGTTGATTTCCCAATTCTCCCTAGCTAATTTTTGTATCATGTCGCGGGGGAATAAGTAAATAATGGAAGGTTCAAGAGTTTCCACGATTAGCCGGGTGGGTACTTGTCTCAGAAAACTTTCAATGCACATCACGATACATCCTTCGTATGAGAAATGTTCGGTCACGTCTTTCCCGTTTTTGTAATAGTACTGCCTAAGCATACCTTTTCCTACAAAAACAAGTTCGTGGGCTACTTCTCCCTCGTTGAGCGCTATGGCTCCTTTGGGAAATTCTTCACGAATCAGTATGCTTTCTATCTGCCGTCTTCCTTCTATACTCATCTCCGGAAAGCGGGAATTGACAACAGCGTTTACAGTCTCTCTTAATAATGTATCCATGTCTTTTCTGTCTTGATGTGTGCAAAAATACTAAAAACGGTTGACATAAATCAAGGGTGGTATAAAAAAGATGTATCTTTGTCCGCAAAATCAAGAGGTAAGATAATCATGAATAAGATAATAGGCTTGGCAGTGTTGCTGTTTTGTTTGAGTAGTTGCGTAAGGGATAATGATGCTATTTATTATCCGGTTGGCAATGTGGATGTGGAAAGAGGTGGTCCGGCTTTGGAGGCAGGAAAGGGAGATTTGGTAGCTCGAAGTTATAATACCGAAGATTATGTGTTAGACACGCTTGCGCAATATCCGGGTGACCCGACTCTCGGTAAACTGACGTTTATGATTAACCTGAAAAATCAGTCGGCGGATCAGGAAGTGGATGGGTTTAATGGCATCGGCCGGTCCGGACTAACGATGAGTCTTGGATATAAAGACGGTAACTATCCGGCAGAAAGCCAAGTCCCTGTTTATACCTCGTCTGACGTGACTGCCAGCTATGCGATTAAACTTCGCTTGAAAGGGGAATTGGCTTTAACGGGAGACGAATGGATGATCGACTATGTGTATGCCCAGCTAGCAGGCTTATTCCAGCCTTATCCGCCTACGTCTTTCCCGGAAGTGTTTATGTGTAAAGGAGGCGAGCAGCCATTCGCTACTTTCGATTCTTTCCGTAGAACTTGGACGTTTGATATAACCTATGATCGTTCCAACCTTTCTTTCAGCCAACTGTATTTCAACTTGTTCTTAAACCTGGCCGGGCAGAAGAGGGAAGAAAGAGTCCGGTTGAGAATTGATAAAGAATCTTATTTCGAGATCTACAAAGAAAAAGAGGAAATGTAGTTTAACTGCATTTCCTCTTTTTCTTTGTAGTGGGTACGGGAATCGAACCCGTATTGCATGCGTGAGAGGCGTTTTTGCACACCATCTAAAGCGCTTATAACTAATATCTTATAATATTTATAAAATCTATTTGCACCGAATTTGCATTAAAAAACGGCACTCATGTCCTTCCTTATAAATATCACCTCTTATATTTCATCTTTATCAAAGAACGTTTTCAATACAAAGTTAATCAATCAATCAGAAATAGCAAATATTATTTGTTTGAATTTAAGCTATCTGTTTCTAGTTTATCCGGCTAATAGTAAACATACTATTATGGTAGATGAAGAACTAAGAAAATTTTGCGTTGAGCAAGCTGTATTAATCTCAATCAACAAACAACCGCCGAAAGGCATTGGCTTCAATATGCCCGAATCAGTTTCATTATTTGATTTGTCGAATATGATTTTCGAGTACGTTAAATCGGGCGCAAAACCACCGATTAAGATAAATTTTCCTATCGGAGATACTGACTAGATTCCTATTTCGGTTCAGTCGAATAAACAACGGGAATAGAAAACTTAACTGTATTTTGGCTTTCCGTTCCTGTTTTGTTTGATATTCCTGCGTCGATAACTTTTATTGCTACGCCCGCTTTTCCATCTGTTCTATTCATTTCTGAAACAGTTAGATTAAATTCTATTTCATGAATAAGGCTTTCTTGTTTTGATTTATTCGGATTAGAATAAACCATTTTACTTATTTCATTTCCTGTAAATCTACCGTAATGCGGATCTACTACCGCCCCAGTTTCTTTTAGCTCTTCGTTTAGTTCGTTAACGGCTGAAACAATTCCGGTTATTGTTGCTTTTATAAAATCTTTTAGCTCCATATTTCAATTTTATTCACTATACTATTATGTTATAATCCACGAAGAAATATTATTATATCTATTGCTTTATGACCTTCTATTTTTAGTAATGCTTTCAAATAAGAGTCCCTTTTTTCTACCTTTAATATTCTTTTTAACTCATTATGATTGACCAACTTCTTGGCTTCTCTAGCTTTTGATATACATGCATCTATTGCATCTGAATAATTTTCAATATAAGGTTTTTCTATTATGTCGGATATTATATCTAAATAGCGAAGTAAAGCGCTTTCATATTGACTCTTTAAAAGAAGAGTATCTCCCTGTAAAAATAATAATGATGCCATTATTTCCGCTTGACTCTTTTCATTCGCTTTTTGAATGTAGTCTATCATTTCTTTTTTGGTAGCATCAATACTTTTTGTTAAAGAATCACTAGTTTGCTCCACTTTACCATCTATCTTCTTATCTATTGCAATCACATTCCAAATCTGCCATCCAATTAACATCGTCACTAAAAGCGATAAAATCCCTACTATCACCCCGATATAGTCTATACCTAACTCCGGCGCGGATGGTAACGAAACGCAAATAGCGACAACACTGCATATAATCGCAGCGATCGACAAACAGTTGCTCCAATATGATTTAATCCAGTTTTTCATGTTGTTCGGGTTTATTCATTCAGGCGTAGGGTATTTTCAATTGATACTATTAGCTTCATTAATAAGCTCTCCCGTCAATTTGTTTAGTTTAAAAGATTCTCTTTCTTTATCTCCATTTCTGTATACGATATCGAAAGTAAAGTCTATAAAATTGTCACTAATATTTATTAACTTGTTCTTTATTATATATTCTTCGGAGTATCCTTTGTGTTTGTACTGCCAGATATAATCGGCATTAGTGATATTGACTAAAGACACAGAAGGGTATGATACCTCTAGACCATTAATATTATCAATTGGAATTAATTTATTGATGGTTCTATTTCCTAATGGTATCTTTTCTATCTCATTACAATTATTATCAAGCAAAAGGTTATTATTATTGTATCCTAATGTGATAAAATAATCACCATACCAATCTTTAATATCGAATACTGAATTGTCATATCTATTGTAATAAACCCTTTTCTCTTTTCCACCAAGAGTGGAAATAATTTCATTAGGACCACCATAATTCACTAACAAAATAATTCCATCATCTTTGATGATAAAGTTAAATAAGGAAATATGGTCAATATTATGCTCTTCAACCTTACCGAACTCTAAATAAAATTTTTGATTGAATCCTCGGATCATTGGTGCCGTATATTCGAATATCTGCTCTTTCTTCTCATTGTATGCCGCAAACCACATATCACCATTAAGAAATCCTGCTATTAATGCATTTTTAGCAACTTCTTCTTCGTACTGCCATCCTATAGTTGGCTTAGTTATTCCTTTGGGTAAATTATATTCTTTTAAAAACTCGTCTTGGTTCTCATCATCCTTACTGCATGATTGTAGGCATAGTAGGACGAAAATCGCTGTGATTGATAGTACTAATAGTTTATTCATAATATTTTGTTTTTAGTGGTTGATAATATTGTTTATTGGGCGGGAATTATTAGCTATTTTTTATATAAACCGTTCCGTAGCACTTCTTTTCGCTTCCGCTTATTTTAAATACCACTTCCCGACTACCGCCGCTTTCTGTAATTTCCTTATGAATCTTTTCGTTACTGACTCCTCTAAAATCTTTGGGGATATACCCAACTAACTTATTATCACCGTTTCTGTATATACCGACTGCAAATTTATCTTTAGGGTTGTTTGTTTCGGCTGTTGCTTTGCCTTTGAATATACCGAAATCTTTAGGTGTAACTCCATGATAGTACATTCCTACCATTTCATAGTAAAAGTATCCGGATGGCGGGAATTCTATTTCTTCCGACGGTGTTTCGGTCTTAGGTTGACTCTGGTTGTTAGATGATTCTTTGGGATTTGTCATAGCAATTTTTATCGCTAAAATTATGACGCCTGTAACTACTAAGATTAATACTACTTCCATGATGTTTTGTTTTAGTGGTTGATAATATGTTTGATTTGGTGGTTATTTCATTTTTATAGTGCCAGCTAATTTACTTTTTTCTACTTTCCCATTATTGGTGTATTTATTTAAGAGAGTTTCAATAATTATATAATCAGCTTCTGTGCAAGAACATCCTAGTCTTACTATAATATTATCGAGAACTTTTTGTTTCAGTTTCAAATAGTATTCTTTAAAAGGTAACTCGATGTTATTTTCTATATTATAAATAATTTTAGAAGAAATGTCTGCGCTTTTACATTTATTGCATGGAATAGCAACGAGGGAGAATCTAGTTTCTTCTTGGAATTTCCAATGTGTTCGTTTATATTTTCCTACAAGAGAGAAATCTATATTGCATCCGTCATTATGCCAAATTAATGCATCCTTTACTTTTTCATTAGGATAATCAACATAAACAACATCTCTTTGAAAAAAATTATAGCTACTTTTTAAAGGAGTGAAAAAGATGTAATCGTCACGAATAATTTCACTTAGCGGCATTAATGGATTCTCCATTTGTTTTACAACCTTAACATATTGGGTGTCTTCGGCTTTATACTCATAAAACATATCTTCGTCAAGCTCTATTCGTATTCCTTTACCTTTCTCCGCATACATACTCCATAATGCTATATTCTCTTCTGTTGACTTTGTCCAGCATGAAACAAACATATATTTTCCAAGCTGTGCACCATTCGATGTATATCCAGCTTCTTCCAGGTCATCAACAGCATCTAGTCTATTAAACTTGATTGTTTTATTTTTTAGAATTAGAGCTAATGTTTCTATTGAAGTATAATGGTATAGTTTCATCAGTATTTATAAGTAAAATGATTTTAAGAAATTTACTCGTTGAGTTTATTTTAGTGGCTAATTTTCTTTGGATATAATGAATATGTCAGCGTAATTTTCAGATCGGTTTATAATAAGCAATCCCCCATCTAGTTGTGGGTATTCGTCAACCCTACGGAATAACAAGTTTGCATCCGAATTTGATTGAATCTCTTTTGCTGTATATAAATAATTCCCTTCCAATAGTTGTGGTTTTTCAATTGCGTATGTATTTGCAGAATATCCAGAGATTACTATGTTAACTAATTGGGGAGTAACTCTTACAATTGCCGTACTGTCTGCAAAGGTGTTTTCATAAACGTTTTTTTCGTTCATAAACCCCTTTACAGAAAGAATTTTATACTTTCCCTCTGTTAATTGAGCAAAGGAATACATAGAACACATCGCTAGAAATGCGATAAGTAGTAGCTTCTTCATGTTGTTTTGTTTTTAGTGATTTATAATATGTTTTTGATTGATAAAATGTTCTCCACGATAAAGAGATGAATAATTTCCCGCTTCGGCAAGTCTATATCGTCATAATCTGGATTCTCACTACGAAGCAGGATTAAATTATCTGAATCTTTAGGATGTCTACGAACTCTTTTTATAAGCCTGTATTCGTTCGTTATGATTAAATATACCTGTCCGTAGTTGAAATAATCCCAACTCTCAATCTTTCTAATTACTACCCTGTCGCCCGAAGCGATTAGTGGTAACATACTATCACCCGTGGCGAATATTATCTTTGAATCCGGGTTGATTTCCGGTGCGTCTATACTTCCTATCACTTTTTCGTCTGTAAATTCTATGTCTCTACCACTTAGCCCGCATGTTGCGTCTATATCGTAGATTAGTGCTCCTTTTCGTTTTGTTTCGCTTATTGCAGATTCGGAAATCTCGATTGTTTTTTGTTCTCGCTCTGCATTTTTAATCATTTCGCCTTTTCCAGTGAGCAGCCAATTAGATGATATGTTTTCGCATTTTGCGAAAATTAAATCGTAGTCAAGTGTATCTCTTGATAGCCATGAACTAATAGTTGATGGAGCTACGCCTATATACTTCGCAAATACTGATGGCTTTCCATCGCTATAATAGTCGATTATTGCCTCTAATCTTTCTTTTTTAGTCATAATTTTGCGTATTGCGAAATTATTTCGTCGAATATTTTGCAATTTGCGAAATAACTTCTATCTTTGTCGCATCAAAGTTAATCAATCAATCAAGAACTAACAAATAAAAGTATAGAATTATGAAAGCAACAATAGCAATGACAAAAGACGCACAGCCAAGAGGCGAGTATAAAGAAACATCTTTGGACGCTCAAAAAAAGCAAGCTGACATCTTGATACAAGCGATTGACGATAAATACTCAATCCGTTGCCAAAACAAAAACATCGCTCTTTCTGGACGCGGCGTTACAAGTTACGGAAATGGAAATTATGCAGTAACCGAAACGGTGCTGAATAAGCTGAAAAAGCAATATAGAGTTGAATGTGATTTTTAATATTAATCCGTAGCCCTTCGGGGCTATTAAAACCACTCTGGGAGATTTTTCGCTATAACATATACTATTAAAGAAATGAATGATAATGAGAAGAATACATAAGTCAATATGTCAAAAAATAAAAAGGTTTTTGACTTGCCTTTTAAAGAAGTGGGATCGGTATTGGCACCGGAGACTATATTTTGTAACCGTTTATAATCTTCCAATTGGCGGCGTTTTGACCGGAAAATATCATAGTATAGCGCGATTGCTACGCTTAGAATGCCCAGTGTTAGCAATATTACGGTCAAAACAAAAAGGACGCGTACCGGGTAAAATTCGCGGCTATTATTGGATAATGCTACTAAAGCCCCCAGAAGACCAGCCCCCGCAATTAATATATTATAAAACCACGTTGAGCGAGTTTTTAAATATTGCTCCTTGGACTGAATGTACTTTTTAGCGGCGTTAATCGCTTTTGGATTCTTTGTATTATTCATTTCTTTTTTTATGCAAAGCTAATAAAATAAATATTACGACAATGAACACAACACCAATTAAACCGACACTGCAAGCGATGGAAGTAGGGCGACAAACCTACTTCCCCCGCAACCGCAGAAAATCAGTGAGAACGACCGCATCCGATTTAAAAACCGATGAAGGAAAGGTTTTTAAAACTTGGATCGACGGAGATAACATTTATGTTGAACGTAAAGAATAGTACGACAATGGGACGAACTAGAGTAACCGGAAAAGTTGAGCCAATAGTAAAGAAGTGGCTTAGTAAAGATGAAGCAAAATCCTATATAGGATGCTCGGATGATTTTTTGAGAACGTTACGGGAAAAAGCTCTCATTTCTTTTTCTCAATTTGGAAAAATGATCTGGTACGATTTATCGAGTATAGATAGATTCATACAGAGTAATAAGGTAGTATAAAACAAACGCCATGCTAACACTAAAACAAAGTCCCTCCGCTATTATCTTAATGCTTTTAGCGTGCAGCCTCGCAGAAGGCGAGCCGGAGCCGGGCAAATTAATTATCGCACTACTGATCGTATTTATCACGGTTATCTATGTGCTAGTCTGTAACTATCTAAACACGAAACGACATGGCGGCGAATCCTCAATGTATCGGTAATTGCCGAATTTGTACGGTTCTTGGCGCGTGTCCTACTGATACTCTAGTTTGCGAAGATTGCGGCGAAGAGATCGAACCGGGCGAAGAGATAGAATTAGAGGTCGAAACGTACGAACGCGGCAGACATGGCACAAAGATAATCACTGTTTGCGCTCACTGTTATGAGTCGCTTTATCAGGGTGGAAACGATAACTTTTAAACAACACGATAATGACACATTGGAAAACTCAATTCAATTATGACTATCTAGGCGCTTACAGCCTACCGGATGGAAAAGATATAATTCTCACCATCCGCGAAACGAAAAAAGAACAAGTGGTCGGCGCGTCTGGAAAGAAAGAAGAATGTTTCGTCGCTTATTTCTTCGAAAATGTGAAACCGATGATCCTCAACCGGACGAACTGCAAAACATTGACGAAAATTTTCAAGAATCCGAATTTTGAGTCATGGATAAACAAGCAAATCCAAATCGGAGCGGTATTAGTTGACGCTTTCGGCGAAAAGGTTGATTCGCTTCGTATTCGTCCTTTTCTTCCGAAAGTAGAAAACTCATTGCCTACTGTTGAGACAGGATCGGCAATCTGGAAAAATATCCTCGACGGTCTGGCAGGTGGTTTTACGGTCGCACAGGTACAGACGAAATATAAACTAACTAAAGAACAAATCAAAGAATTAGTAGCACATGAAATCAAGTGAACAAAAAGAAATCGAATGGAAGGAAAAGAGACGGGGCAAAATAACCGCCTCTACGCTTCCCGATCTGATGAAAGCGGGCAAAGGTTGTCCCTTTGGCAAAGCCGCGTTAGATGCGATGTATTTAGTACGATACGAGCGGAGAACCGGGACGATGCGAGAAAATGGAAGTAACAAGGCGTTTGATTGGGGACATGAAAACGAACCGCTAGCGGTCGAATGGGTACGGAGCCAGTTAATGAACGAAATCAAGTCGTGTACAACCGATTTTAAGGACATTGTTTTCAATGAACCGTTTGAAGGATTCGGAGATTCACCGGATTTCTATGTGTACGGATTTGACGGGAAAGTTATCGCTCTGGGTGAGATCAAGTGCCCGATGTCGCAAGGAAAGATCGAATCGCTGCAGTTCGGAAATACCATCGACGAAAAAGACGAATATTATTGGCAATTCCTCGGACATTTTCTAGGGCGTCCGGACGTAGACAAGTTGTATTATGTCATTTATGACGGCTATGTAAACGACGGTCGAATACTCGAAATGAATCGAGCCGATCACGTGGAGAATATAAAGAAACTCTATGATCGAATCCGGTTGGCTAGCGAGATGATAGACGAATCTATCCGTTCCGGTCTGGACTTGCTTGATTGTGTCGATAAGGCAAAAGAGGTTTTAAAATTAAAGATGCAGATCGAGGCATTAAAGCCGGAAGCGAAAAACAGTGTTCCGGTTAAAAATCAGATTTATAAGATACGGAAGGAGTTAAAGAAACTGATGAAGAAAGTACCGTCACAACACTAACACAACATGATTAATTACATTTTTATAAGCACTTTAATAAACACGAAATTATGAGTAGTAAGAACAAAGAAGAAATTTTAGATTGCATTCCTCTTTTGCATCCTTATTCTATGGATGAAATTTATACTATGCTAAAAAGACATGGGTGTAAAATTTCACATGAAGAAACTTATAATCTTGTTGAAAAAAATCTATATAAAATCAGAGATAAATATGTTAGAATGACAGAATATCGCTCATTTGGTAATTCTACATCTATAGAAAATATTAAAATGTCCAATGGATGCCTAACGTGTACGCTGACAGAGGTTAGCACATTAGAACAAAAGATTGTAGACAAAATAAAATTCGCAGAGAAATATAATATTCCTTATGAGGGTTTGATCGAATTAATTAAAGAAATGAATTTATTATGAACACTTGGTTTTTATGTAAAATCCGTTACGAGAAGGTAATGGAGAACGGGATGCAAAAGAAAGTCACTGAACCGTATTTAGTCGATGCACTAAGTTTTACCGAAGCAGAAGCGCGAATAATCGAAGAGGTAACGCCGTTTATCTCCGGTGAGTTCACAGTGTCCGACATTTCCCGCGCACATTATAGCGAGATATTTACGAGCGAAGAGGATTCCGCCGATAAATGGTTTGCTGGGCGACTCGCTTTTACTACACTTGACGAGAAAAGCGGCAAGGAGAAGCGAACGTATACGAATGTACTTATACAAGCCGCAGACATTCACGACGCAATGAAGAAACTCGACGAAGGTATGAAAGGAACGATGGCGGATTATTCTTCGATTCTTCTCAAAGAAACGGCGATTGTAGATGTTTATCCGTATGAAGCGAAAAAATAAATACTTTACCAAACAATATTATTAACCAATAATGCCGCCGAAAAGGACGGCGTGAGGTGAAAGCCCTCGTATTTAAGTTTAATGTTCTACGTCTAATCAGCGTAGTGAATATCTGGTTAGACGACAAATAATTTTAAATATATGGCAAAGTATAACAATGTAAAAATAGACGGATACGACTCTAAAAAGGAATATCGACGCGCTAAGGAGTTGAAACTACTCGAAAAGAAGGGGATTATAACCGGATTACAAGAGCAAGTAAAATACGAGCTTATTTCGCCTCAATATCATTTCTACGAAGTGCAAGGAGTACGGAAGATGCTACACAAAAAGAAACTGATCGAACGAGGCGTTTACTACATCGCGGATTTCGTTTATTATCGGGATGGTGAATATATCGTCGAAGATACTAAAGGAGTTCGGACAAAGGAGTATATAATCAAACGTAAGCTCATGCTTTACGTTCATGGAATTAAAATAAAGGAGGTATAAGAATGGTGAAGAAAACAGCACAGAAGCCAGTAAAACACGATTGTCGAACGTGTCGCAATGGAGGAAGAGAGAATAATTTTATTTGCTATTGTTCCGTCCTGAAAGTAGGACGGGCGATCGGGATAAGGATTTGTAGTTATTATGTCGCTCGATAGACTTTATAAGTGTGATGAATATAGACGGATATACGCTAACCGAAAAGATGCGAAAAGCGCGACGACGTTTCAGATTTACCGCCACCGAACAAGCCCTTTTTTACGAATTAGTGGCTATTTGTAACGGCGAAGATTGGAGGGACGTTTTCGATTGCTCGAACATTGAACTTTGTTTTGCGCTTAACGTGAATGAGAAAACACTAATAAAAGCCCGTGAGTCTTTAATAAATGCAGGATTGATTTATTATAAATCTGGTAAGAACAAACGTATTATAAGCTCTTATTCTTTCGTGAAGGAATTTAAAACCACTGTAACTACTACTGTAAATTTTACAGTCAATCAAACAGCCAATAAGGGAGCCAATCAGACAGCCAATGATACAGTAGATAAGGGAGTCAATGATACAGGGGATAGTACAGACTATAATAAACTAAAACAGAAACCAAACAGAAATATACTCTCTAAAGTCTCTCATGGAGATTTTGATTTTATATCTGACGAGTTTTTAGAAGCGTTTTCGCTCTGGCTTGAATACAAGAAAGACAGGCGGCAAAATTACAAATCGGAAAAGTCACTAAAAGCGTGTTATAACAAACTGGTAAAATTAAGCAAGAATGATCCGGTGATTGCGGAGCAAATCGTAAATGAATCGATTGCTAATAATTGGTCGGGGTTATTCGAGCTAAAAAACGATAAATGCGAATATGGAAACAAGAAGCAAACAGACTCTACCGATAGCGGCAATACTATCATACGGACTACCGTACTATGACGAGCCGATAGGAGTAGAGAAGCGTCCGGAATGGTTTAAAGCGTGCTGCAAATACGTTTGCCCCGGTTTTAAGATTGACGATTCGAATAGAAACATAATGAACCAACTGTTTTTGTATACTGAAGGACGATCCGAGAAGCTAGATTCAAATAAAGGGTTATTGTTACGAGGTGACATCGGTACAGGAAAAAGTACTATCATGCAGATTCTAAACCGATATAGTTATTTCACACGCGGCAAAGCAAAGGGCGGCTATCCGATCGGTGGTTTTAGGATTGATTCGGCTTCCTGTATTGCAAACGGCTTTTCGATGCGCGGAAAGGATGCACTAGAATTGTATACTTACAACAATGGTACTCCGCGAATGATCTGTTTTGATGAACTAGGACGCGAGCCAATCCCGGCAAAGTATTTCGGTACTGAACTAAACGTGATGCAGTATATTTTCCAATGTCGGTACGAGTTGAGATATGAGGCAATAACTCATGTTACAACGAACTTAACGATTAAGGAAATACAGCGTATTTACGGCGCGTATATCGCGGATCGAATAAATGAAATGTTTAACGTCTTGGACTTGAACGGAGCTAGTAGAAGATAATTAATACAACGAAACCATGCGAAGCAGAAAAAAGAAACTTGTGTATTTTAAAAAGATTCCGGTTCGCGTCGATCTGGAACAATGGCAAAGGCTCGATAAGATTCGCGCTGACTATCATTTCAAAAGCACATACGAGATTATGCAGTACATTTTAGGCTGTTTTCTCCGGGTTGCTGATCCGATGCCCGGCGATGATGATGAAGAAGTACTACCGGACGAAATCAAAGAAATGTTCTACGATCTATCACAGGCGGAACGACATTTCGAGTATGTAAAACCAAAACGAAAACTACCACAACACAAGGTAGACGAGATGAACGGACAAAAACGATTAGAAGGATTTTAATATGGTTAAAAAACTATCAAACACAAATTATTTGCACGACATATCAGCAGACCCCGTCGTGACAAATGAACGGAATCGGAAGTATATAGACCGATTTGTATCAGAGAATTATAACGGTTTAGTTGCCAAGTTTTCACCCTTAGACGGTACGATAAATTCAAGTGCTTTCGGAGCACTCGATAAATTAAACTCTACGATTATCTCGCTCTATATTGATCCGAATTTACACTTTACGGATTGGGAGCAGGCGAAACAATATCTATCGAACAAGTTTACAGAAAAGGCGATTCGCGTTCCGGTGAAGAAACCTGTAAAAAGCGAAGTAGTAGAGAATGAGGACGAGATTATTAACGATTAATATTATTGTTTCGATGAAAGACGTAGAACTATTTAACGACCATTTCCAGAACTATAAAACATACGGTATTCCGAAAGCACAACTAATCATTGCGGATATTCCCTACAACATCGGGAAGAACGCATACGGTTCTAATCCATCTTGGTATATCGACGGAGACAATTCTAATGGAGAAAGCGAATTAGCCGGAAAAGAGTTTTTCGATACCGATAAGGATTTTCGAATTACTGAATTTCTTCACTTTTGTAGTAAGATGCTCGTTAAGGAGCCGAAAGAAAAAGGGAAATCGCCCTGTATGATTGTCTTTTGTGAATTTCAGCAACAATTCGAACTTATACAGAAAGCGAAGGAATATGGACTTAACAATTATATCAATCTGGTATTTAGAAAGAACTTTTCGGCACAAGTTTTAAAGGCTAATATGAAGGTCGTTGGTAATTGTGAATATGGCGTGCTTTTGTATCGGGACAAACTGCCAAAGTTCAACAATGGCGGTCGTATGGTATTTAATTGTTTCGATTATCCTAGAGACGCAGATACACCGCGGATTCATCCGACACAAAAATCAGTTCCGTTGCTTGAACGGTTGATCGAACTTTTCACCGATGCGGGTGATGTTGTGATAGACCCATGCGCCGGAAGTGGTACGACATTACTTGCAGCCGCTCAATGCGGGCGAAAGGCATACGGATTTGAGATAAAGAAGAAGTTCTATGCAGATGCGAATAAAATCATTTTGTCGCGGATGCAGCCTAGAATGTTTGTGTAATCAATTAGCGTAAAACAAGATAGAAAGGAAGACTATGAATACGAAAGTAAAAACAAAAGAATTTGAGACCAGCGTCCGAAAATGGGCGTGGGAGCAAGCAATAATAATTAAAGAGAGAGAACTAAATCTGTCTCCTACTTTTTGCGAAATATTGAGTGTTGCAAATGAATTGGCAAACTTTGTTCTTGGGAATTCTCCGAAATCAAATCATTTATAGAACGAACGGATTCTAATACATGAAATGGCTTTTCTAGACCTTCTAAATAGACAAAAGAACCAATATTAGAATTTTCATCTTCTATAACATAGTCGATCTTATTTATATCAATAAGGTATTTTTTGAAAGACTTCTCACGAAATGATAGTTGAATAAATTTTTTCATAAATATAAATTTTAAATGTGACATAACAAAATTAATAATAATCTGGGTACGTTCTCCATTTTTGACGGTAAAGTTTTAAATGTGACAATTTATACTTCTTTTCGGAGGCGTGCCCTTTTATCAAATCCAAGAAAGATATGAATACATATAGATACGAAAACAGACCTTATGATATTCCCTATAGGGAACTGAAAATGGTAGATGAAGAAAAGTCTACTCCTTGGAAAACCGTCCCACCTTCTTGGAAAAATTCCTCTTCGAAAGGTGGACGTACTGCGAATCAAATCAAAAAGGACCGGAAGCGGAAGAAAATGAATAAAAGGAAATAATCATAACACAAAAAGAAATGAGCCAAACACAAAATCAATCAAAGTATTATTATTCCCCTCGTTTTCGTCACTTCAATATCTATCGTCGCGATCCAGACGGAGACACAAAGATAGATGATGCGATAACGCAAGAAGAGGCGAAACGGAAAGTTTATAAATTAAATGGTTGGAATTATCAGCCTAAAAATAACACGGTAAAATGAGTAAAGCAAAACAGTACATCGAACAAGCCACAAACGAGCGCATCCGCTCGCGTGGCTTAATCCGAAAAGTCGCTATCGAAGCGGCTCGGATACAGAGAGACGAAACGAGGCGGCAAGCTATCGAAGTGTATAAACAAATGTGTCCATCTAAGAACTGCAAAGGTTGTGCAAGCCGGATACATAAACAGGAAACACAATCGACTCGATGCGATGGTAATTGTGCCCGGATTAGGTTACTTATTAACGGATTAGACCGGATCGAAACGTTATGTATATAATTAGGCGTATTCAATGCAAATCGGGCGATGTGTCCGAGACGCATTTAGTTGAGATAGAAACGGACGACATCGAGGCGACACGAAAGGAGTTGCACGATTGTTATCAATGTGATAAGATTCTTTTTAATTATGACGAACAATGAGTAGAAACCCGCATTACATTAAGATGATTAACTCCAACAAATGGAAATTACTCCGCGCTAAGAAGCTACAAAGCAATCCGGTTTGTGAAGTGTGCGAAGCGAACAATCGCAGTACACTTGCAACCGAAGTACATCACACCGTCCCGGTTGAGTCCGTGTCGCATGAACTCGGAATGAGACAACTAATGTTTGATTATAACAATCTGCAAAGCCTCTGCCATTCGTGCCACTCTGATACGCATCGACGTGCTTTTAGTCATTCGAAAGAGGCGGTACAGGCGAATAATAAGCGAGCTACGGAACGGTTTGCGGATCGGTTCTTAAAAGATAATAACGATTAAATAGACGAATAATGAATGAAGAAGAAATAAACTTGGTAAATAAAACCGTTGAGCTATGGAACGATTTTATTAAACTCCCTGAACTGTACAAGAACGATAGACAATATGTACAATATCATATTGATGCGATACAAGCAATAATAATGCAAAGACAGACGGCAAGAAATATGCCGATTCTATTTAAAATGCCCGATTCGGTAAGTGTTGCCGAAAACGAAGAATAATACTCTTTTTCGATTTCTTTACAACCGCTCAACCTCGACGAAGGGGGGGCGGTTTTTTTATTTTTTAACGCGATACGCTAAACCCACCTCACCTCATATTTACACGCGCGAGCAATTTTCGAAACGAGGGGGTGCGCGTTGGGGGTGTACTTTTTTTATCCATCTTCCGAGCTACCAAATACTTGCGAACTTTTCATATATGCAAAAACGCATATAAAAATGAGTGATTTAGACGATATAAAAGAAAAGATTCGCGCCGCGATGAACTCGCAAGGAACATATACATCTGATTTGGATTTGTGTATAACTCTTTGTGCGGGCTCTTACATTGCGTTTAAAATCGCTCTCAATGACATAGCTAAGAAGAAACGTTCGTTTGTTACGGAAGTTTCTCGCGAAGGAAATAAGAAGCTCGTAGCGCATCCGGCTTTCAAAGTTTTATTTGATGCGCTCGAAGTTACTCGTAAGCAGTTGCGGGAACTTGGTTTGACACTACAAACTTTGTCCGCGTCTGACGATGACGAGGTAAACGACTTAATAAACGAGGTAGACAAGATAGATCGCGATGGAGAAGGAGACTAGAGATAAACTGATAGCATTAAAGCAGTCGGTTATCTCCGACTTGCATAACATCGACGTTGATTCGTATAAGCTAGGTAAGGCGGACGAAAGATTAAACGTGTATATAAAGGGTTGCATTAATGCCCCGGACGCGCACAACCTTTACGAGTTACTAGCCGTTCGCCGCTTCTTTGTTTTCCTCGATAAATACGAGTTTCGGATCAAGGAAGTAAAGAAGTTCGTCACGTTCTATGAGCGTTTGAAGTTTTCCGGCACAAAGGGAAAAACTAGATACAAGCTGACTCCGATACAAGTGTTTCAGTTCTCTAACATTCTCGCGTTTTACAAGCCCGGAACAAACAAACGTTTGATTCGCGAAGCTCTTTTATTCGTTCCGCGTAAATTCAGTAAGACAACAAGCGTAGCGAGTCTTTCAATTAACGATTTATTGTTCGGTGATGCGAACGCTCAAACATACGTAGCCGCAAACTCATACAATCAGGCGAAAGTCTGTTTTGATGAAATACGTAATATTTTAAAGTCTCTTGATCCGAAGTTTAGACACTTCAAAATCAACCGAGAAATCATATATAATCGCATAAAGGGAAAAACCTCTTTTGCCCGTTGCTTGGCTTCCAATCCCGACAAACTTGACGGATTAAATGCAAGCATGGTAATAGTAGACGAGTATTCGCAAGCCGATAGCGCCGCGTTGAAGAATGTATTAACTTCCTCAATGGGCGCACGGCTCAACCCTTTGACCGTAGTAATTACGACCGCATCCGATAAAGAGACGGCTCCATTCGTCGAAATGCTCAAAATGTATAAATCGATCCTACGAGGTGAGATTGAAAATGATTCCATATTTGCGCACATCTTTGAGCCGGACGTAGACGATGAGGAAGGCGATCCGGCAACGTGGCGCAAAGTGCAACCACACATGGGTATAACTGTCTATGAAGATTTCTATATCGACGCGTATCAAAAAGCACTATATAGCGCACCGGATGCACTGGAATTTCGAACAAAGTTACTAAACGTATTTACTACCGACCAAACAACAAAATGGATTGAGGCGAAGCAGATCGAAGAACGATTCAAAGATATTAGAATAGAGAATATCGGTACTTATCCGTTAACAATGGCGGCGGTCGATTTATCCGTTCGAGACGACTTTTCTACGGTTACTTATAATATCTATTCGAAAGAAAGCGGTTCTTTTCATTCACATACGGATTACTATTTTCCGGAAGGAGCTTTGAAAGATCATCCGAATCGGGAACTTTACGAAGGTTGGGCGAAAGCTGGCTATTTAATTCTTTGCGATGGTGATATAATCGACTATCAGCAAATAGTAAACGATATACTTGTGCGTGCAAAGTATTTACAAATCATGGGAGTTGGCTATGATCCTTATAAATCGGCTGAATTTGTGAATCTTCTTACTTATTCCGTAGGCGGTGCGAGTGAATATATTAAGCCTGTTAAACAGACATACGGAACGTTTACAAGCCCTATCGAATCCTTTGAACTTGCTTTGTATCGGAGTAAGCTCACCTTTAGCCCTAATCCGATTACGCCGTACTGTTTTAGTAATGCGGTATTAGACGAAGATCGGAACATGAATAAGAAGCCAGTCAAGAAAACGCATAATGCTAAGATTGATTCGACGATAACAAACCTAATGACATTCTACTTATTTAATAATTATACACAATAGCACGATGAAACTACGTTATAAACTAAGAAACGCGATTATCCGCTCTTTAGGATTGGACGATTATATTAATACTAATATGTCGTCTCTTCCATCACAGCCCATAAATGTATATAGTACTGATGCGGCGATGAAGCTATCCGCCGCGTATCGTTGTACGGCAATTCTATCCGGTACGATTGCTTCTTTGCCACTTCAATACAAACGAAAAAAAAACGCTGTTTTTGTCCCGGATGAAAAGGAGATTTTATATAGACTCCTTACGCGTAGACCAAATAGAAGAATGAGCAGTTTCGAATTTATTCGGAATATGGTTATATTGATGGTGAACCGGGGAAATGCGTACATCTTCATTCGTAGAACATTTGGAGAACCAACCGCTTTAGTATTACTTTCTCCCGGCTCTACCACTTACGACAAATATACTGATACATATACTGTTTGTGATATTATCAATCACATAAACGGCGTGTTTGGATCGAACGATATTATTCATTTAAGACATAATAGTCAAGACGGGGGATATACAGGTGTCAGCGTCATAGAATCCGCTTCGCGTGTCATGAGTGTAGCCGCTAGCGCAGATAATCAGACGTTAAAAACGTTTCAGAATGGCGGAAAGATCAAAGGGATTATATCCGGCATGAAGGGAGAAGCTAAAGGGCTTAACGCGCTAACTGATATTCAGACCTCCGATGTTGCTGAACGTGTTGAAAGTGAATTGAATTCCGGTCGCGATATTGTTTCGGTCAATGGTGATATGTCGTTTGCTCAATTATCATTCACTCCGGCAGATACTCAATTAATAGAAAATAAGAAGCTGACGGTATTAGACATTTGTCGCTTTTATGGTGTTCATCCCGATAAGGTATTTGCAGGGCAACCCACCAATTATAAAGCTTCTGAAATGGGGCAAGTTTCTTATTTGACAGATACCTTACAGCCTTATTTGAGACAGATCGAATCGGAATTTGAGTTGAAGTTAATTCCTGATTCTGTCTCGATGGATTATAAGATTAATTTCGATTTGTCAGTTCTGTATCAAACCGATTTAATGACACAGGTAACATATTGGAAAACTCTCCTTGAAATAGGTGGCATTACATCGAATGAAATCCGTTCCCATTTAGGAAAAGCGCCTATTCCGGGCGGTGATACTGTATTTATAACTTGTAATGTTGCTCCGGCTGATTCTCCTAAAATACGGGGAGAATCGGAAACGAACAAAGAAAACGAGCTACCAAAAGAAGAAGAAACGCAGATAGAGTAAAACAATAAATGAAACACGATGGAAATTAGAAGTTTTGGAGAAAATGCAGCCCCGAAATTATTAGACGAAAGAAATATAGAAGGGTATGCGATTGTATTTGAACGTGAAAGCCGTGTTATGTACGACTTAGAAAAGAAACGTTTCTTTATTGAAATCATTAAGTCGGGCGCTGTTTCCGAAGAATTACTCCGTAGTTGTGATGTTAAGGCACTACTAGAACATAATAAACAAAGGCTTTTAGCGAGGTCTAACAATGGGACGGGGTCTTTATCCTTATGTCTTGATGATTACGGGTGTATGTACCGTTTTGCTTCGCCTAATACGCAGGATGGAAACTACGCGATAGAAATGATTCAAAGAGGAGATTTATTCGGTTCTTCTTTTGCTTATATCACAGATGAAAAAAGAAATGTTGAGTACTCGCAAAGAGATGGACTGTTGATACGTACGGTTACTAAGATTGATAAAATCTTTGATGTCTCTATTGTTAGCGATCCGGCTTATTTTGGGACAGATGTTACATTGCGCAGTTTAGAGATACATCTACAACCTGCAAAGAGCGATAATTATCAAATAGAAATAGAAAAATTAAGAACACAAATTTAAAAGATTACGATTATGAACTACGTAGAAAGACTAGCAGTTATTAAAAGAGACATGAACGCAATTTTAGATGTTGCGGAAACAGAAAAACGCGGCTTAACGCCGGAAGAGCAAGAACAATTCGACGCGCTGAAAAACGAGCGGGACGTTATCAAAGTACGCATGGAAAAACGCGCTCTTGGTACTGTTGTTCCTCAAAATGTAATTGAACGTGAAAGAGCTTTCGCAGAAGCGGTTTGTTTGTTGCGCAATAATGGAGCATCGGACAAGTATCAAGGTATTATTGTAAATAAAGGGTTGGTTATTCCTCACGAACGAGCCGTTGGAAATATCATGGATACCGCCGCATCTGATCCGTTGATCCCCGTAACAGTCGGAGACGTTATTTTGCCACTTGAAAAAGGATTGATTCTTGACAAAGTAGGGTGCAAGATGCAGAGCGGAATGTATGGCAAATGGATTCTTCCAGTTGTGTCGGGTGTTGAAGCTACAATTGAGGACGAGAACGCCGAAGTAAACGATTCAAAGATCGACATTTCTAAGTTGACTCCGACTCCGAAACGTTGCTCTTTGTCCGTTCCTGTTTCGAATGATGCTATCGACGAAACGAATTTTGCTTTGCGTGACATTGTTTTAGTACAAATTACAATGGCTTTGCAACGCTTGTTAAACAAATGGATGTTTTCACCTACTAAGATCACATCAAAGGCGAGTGAGGGCGTATTTGTGAAAGCAACTCCGAATATCGAATATACTTCCGCTTTGAGTTGGAAGAATGTTTGCCAGTTGAAAGCATCTGTTTTGAAAGCGGGTGTTCCTGCTGATGCTACCGCCTGTTATGTTTGTTCGGCTTCCACTTATGCCGATCTTGAATCTACTCCACGCGAAGCGGGAAGTTCTCGAATGATTCTTGAAGATGGAAAGATTAACGGTTATCCGGTATTTTCAACGGAATACATCGGCGATGACATTCTTGGGTTCGGAATTTTCTCTTATGCGTTGGTAGGTCAATTTGGAGAAATGCGCTTGACTGTTGATCCATACACAGGAGCGAAAAAGAATCTCACCTACTTTGTATTAAATACAAAGTTTGACGAGTTGGCAGTACGCCCGGAAGCCTTTGCCATCGCAAAGAAAAAAGCTTCTGCCTAATCCTATAACCTATCATTCACTAAAGGGCTGGGGCTTCGGCTCTAGCCCTTTCTAATTTATACAATATGGCACAATACGTAACACTCGAAGAACTCAAACAGCATTTAAACGTTGACTTCGACACGGACGACGCGTATATAACCGGGCTTATCGAACCCGTTCAACTTCTTATCGAATCGTATCTAAATAATCCGCTAGATACCTACGTTAAGGACGCAAAAATAGATCGGCGTATCTGGCACGCGATCCGCATCCTCATAGCGAATTACTACGCAAACCGTGAATCGGTAACATTTGCCACTCCGCAAGTTATTCCGGGGCACATAGAACTATTACTGCAACCTTTAAAACGATATACGTAATGCAAGCAGGATTATTAAACGAAATGATCGCTTTTTACCGTAGCGAGTCAAAGCGCGATAATCTGGGCGGCACGTCTGAAAGTTGGGTGAAAGTATTCGATAAACGCGCATACATTCGCTTTAAGTCGGGTGCACGTAAAGAAGCGAACGGCGAGATATATAATACGACCGTTAATACAATAATGATTCGCATCTGCAAAGAGATTAACGCTAAAATGCGAATCGAGTACGACGGGCAGAAATACAAGATTTTATCTATTAACCACGACCGGAAGCAGCAAGCGACGGTTATAGAAGCAGAAGTAATCAATGAGTAACGACAATTACACCGGGCGCAACTTGTATCGCGTCGAAGTGGATGCAACGCGAGTAAACGAGCTACTTAAGCGGTTGAACGATAAAGAAGCAAAGAAGGCTATTTCCTCCGCTCTTAGAAAATCGATTCTTATCATTCGTAAACAGGCGCAGGAAAATTTAATTTCCGCTGTTACTGATGCAGAATTTAGCAGTTCTAAGAATGGCGTATCGTTCAAACCGTTAAAGAACGAAATAAACGTTGCAGTTTATCGCAATGCTTCCGGTGCACGGGTTGACTTGATCGACCGCCGCAAAAAGGGATCACGCGCCTATATGCTGAAATGGTTCGAATCAGGAACAAAAGAACGAGCTACCAAAAAAGGAGCGAATAGGGGTATTATAAATGCTTCCCACTTCTTTTCTAATGCGGTCAAATCGAAGCAGAAAGAAGCAGAGAACTCACTAGAGAAAAATATAATTGATTCTATAATGAAAGTAGCAAATAAAAAAAAATGAGTTTATCAATAGGTGCACACGTATATAAGAGATTAAGCGACTCTACAGAATTAGCAAAATTGGTTTCTGATAAAATATATGCTATCTCGACCAAAACGGAAACATCTTTTCCGTTCGTTATCTACAAGCGTAGTTCTCTGGTTCCAGAATATACGAAAGATAGATATGGTACGGGCGATACTGTTTCGGTTGAGGTTGCCGTAGCTAGTGATAACTATTTGAACTCTGTTACCATCGCCGAAGAAGTACGTAAGGCGCTCGAAAACAAGCGCGGGCAATATGATAACTTCAATGTAATAGACGCTAAACTAATGAGTGCAGACGAGGATTTTATCGAAGATACTTTCATTCAACGCCTTGTATTTTCTTTTAAAACAGAATAATAACTAAAACACGATAAAATTATGAGTAAAGCAAAATCAGTGTTAGGAAAAGACCTAATGTTATTCATCGACGGTAAAGCCATCGCACTTGCCACATCTTGCAAATTGGGGCTTTCGGCTGAAACAATCGACACACAAAGTAAAGATTCGGGTATCTGGACGGAAAAGGACATTAAAAAACTTTCTTGGAACGCTTCCAGTGAAAACGTATTTAGCGCGGATGCAGATGCGAATAGCTACGATAAACTATTCGCTTTGTTCTTGGCGCATAAACCTGTTGTTCTGAAATTTGGCGTTGTTGGCAATCCTGACGTAAACGAAATGCCCGCCGCCGGATGGACGCTAGCGGAAGGTGCATATACAGGTAGTGCGGTTATCACTTCGCTAGAAGCAAATGCGCCGGATGGAGACAAAGCAACACTATCAATCAGTTTCGAAGGAACCGGACCGCTTGCAAAGGAAGCAGCTAGTAAATAACTTACGGGCGGTGTTTTGCCGCCCTCTAAACGACTTATTCAATGAAAACAATATCACTTAACGGAAAAGATTTTTCTTTGAAATATACGCTCCGTGCGTTCTTTGTATTCGAAACTATATCCGGCTATCCGTTCCAGTTTGGAAAGATGTTAGACGAGTTTCTTTTGTTTTATTCGTTCCTGCTTGCCTCTAATCAGGAATTGTTCAAAATGGAATTTGAGGAATTTATCGAATTATGCGAAAATGACTTGACGCTATTCGAACAATTCAAAGAATTTATTTTGGATGAAATCAAACTACGTTCGCAATCGGCAGGAAATGACGTAAAAAAAAAGAAGGTGACGACGCGGAAACGAAAGCCGTAAGTATACGCGAACTTTATTCGCGCGTTGTCGGTGAGGGCGGGATCGCTCCCGATTACTTCCTCGATAAAATGGACTTTATCGAGGTTGAATCGTTTATAGACGGATTTAATCGACGCAATCGGGAAGCGTGGGAACAAACTAGATTGTTAGGTTTCATTATAGCGCAATCTAATAGCACAAAGACGCTAAAGCAAACCGATATACTCCGGTTCCCGTGGGATGAAGAAGAAAAGAAAGATACGAGCGTAACGGACGAAGAGATGCAACGATTACGAGCTAAAGCAAAAGAAGTAGAATCACAATTAAACACGCATAAAGATGTCTGATATAGTAACAAGATTATTGCTTAAAACGAATGACTTTGACGCAAATCTAAATAAGTCGAAGAAGAATGTAAACGGGTTTCAAAGCGACATTTCTAAGATGTCCGGCGTTGCAGTATCGGGAGTTATGAAGTTCGCCGGGGTTCTTGGTATTGCCGTAACTGCCTCGGAGGGTTTCAATAAAGTAATGAATAGCAGTCAGACGCTAGGAGATGAATATGCCCGTACTATGGACGGCTTAAAAGGTGGCGTAGACCAATTTTTCTACTCTATCGGTAGTGGAGACTGGACGCCGTTCATGAACGGGTTAACCGAAACTATACGTCTAGCACGCGAAGCATACAACGCGATGGATCAATTAGGAAATACAAAGATGTCATTCTCTTATTTTGATGCAAAGAATCAAGCAACCATACAAGAACAAATAACTATCTTAAAAGATAAGGATTCAACGGAAGAGCAAAAGAAAGCAGCTAGGGAACTATTAGACAAGACGCTGAAAGACCAAGAGGAAATCGTAGGACAATATAAACAAAGAAGTCAAAACGCATTACAAGCAATGGTAAAGGCGGCAATAGGACTTGACGGCGTAGATGTTTCGGCAATAGATATAGATAAAGTATTGAGATTAGATGTATCTTCGGCAGGCGATGAACAAAAGGCACAATTAGCGAAACAGTATAAAGACTTCGTAGATGAATACGATCGTTTGAAAGCCAAATTCACAACTTACGAAACGGTGGGTTCTGGAATGAATGTGCACACGGTTACAATAACAGATACAAATGCATTGAGTAAGGCAATAAGCCCGATGTTATCGAAGTATCAGGATGCAATACAATATAACGCGATTTTAGTAAAGAAGAGTGATGAATGGTTGCAGAATTTAATAAACGTTGCAACGGCGGCAGAGGCGGCGGGACGGAATTTATCTAGTATGACGAAAGCGGCGAACCGTGCTTCACAGTCAGGGATAGGCGGGAAAACGCCAAAGGAAGAACCGAAAGAGGGCTCTATCGCTTGGTATGACACGCAAATCGCAGAGCAAAATAAAAAACTTATTTCCGCAACCGACATGCAAGCACGCGCCACAATCCAAGCGACGATTAACGAATTACAGCAAAAGAAGATCAATCTAAAGTTTGTAGTCGACCAAGAAGCGTTTAAAATCGCTCACGGCGGGATGAAAGACGGCGCTTTGTCCGTACCTGTTGCACCGACTTACGATAAGGTTCCGACGCATGGGAAGGGAGGTGAAAATTTTAAGTTGCCGAAATATGATCCGCTATTTAAAAAAGAAGATGTAGACTTGAACGAAGATTATGCCGATTCGCTTTCGGCTATTAGTAGTGTAATGAGTGCCTTAAATGGTGTAACAAATGAAAGTGCCGCCTCATATTTGCAATGGGGTGCAAATGTTATATCAAGTATCGCACAGGCTATTCCGGCTATTTTGAGTTTAACAACCGCCAAAACAGCGGAAGCCGCGGCTAACTCTGCAAATTCGGCGGCTCAAATACCTTTCGTTGGTTGGCTTGCAGCGGCGGGGGCGGCTTTGTCTGTAGTTGCTGCAATGGCTAGTATCCCTAAATTCGCGACGGGTGGTATCGTTCCGGGTGCGTCATTTACGGGTGATAAGGTTCCGGCTTTACTTAATTCGGGCGAGATGATCCTAAACGGATCACAACAAAGCAACTTATTTAAAATGCTAAATTCGGGCTTATATGGTTCTTTATCGCAAAAGATTGCGCCATCAATAGAAGATCAAAGCCTCCGCTTATATAGTGATGTTGAAATAAGAGGGGATCGCATATTTTTAGCATTACAAAACCACATTAAAAAAACAGGTAAAAAACTATGGTAAATTACGGCACTATCTATACGCTTCCTTTCAAATCCAGAAAGGAAGTATCTTATTTGATTGAGATACAAAAAGAGAATTATGAAGGAAAAAGTACTGAATTGGTCGGCAGTGGCAATTCTCCTTTTTCCGTGATAATTGAGGACGAGGATTTTTTATATACACCGACTCGCTTTTCTTCTGCTTCAATCCGTATTGTTGGAGGTGACTATTTGCAAAATTTGTATTCGACCGGATATCAACAATACAGAGTATTATGCAAGCGAGGAAATGATATTATTTGGACGGGCTTTATAAATCCAGAACTATATACGCAGGATTACACATCTACAAAATTCGAACTAGAAATAGAATGTAGCTCCGCCATGAGCACGCTCGAATATGTTAACTACAAACAAAAGAACGCCGAACAACGAGCTTTTATTAGTTTTTGGGAACTGTTTAGAATGTTCATCGAGCAGTCTCGCGGGTGTTATTCGTCTATATTTATTCCTCATGTGTATGCTAAAAACGAAGATGATTATAATAACGATCTGAACGTATTTGAAGATATGACGATAAGTGAACAAAACTTCTTCGATGAGGATAACAAGGCTATGACTCTAAAAGAAATCTTAGAAGAGGTTTGTAAGTTCTTAAATTGGACGTGTGTAGATTGGCAGGGAGATTTATATTTTGTTGACATAGATCACAAAAGTACTTATTATAAATATGATTGCGACCTGAACACGTATTCTAAAACTACGCCTATTGCATTGAATGTTTCGGATATTGGTTTTGCAGGATCAGAACACTTTTTAGATATTTTGCCGGGATATAATAAAGCGACTGTAAAATGTAGTAATTATCCTATTGAGGAAATCAAGATAACCGAAGATTTTGATAAGCTAAAATTATTATCAAATATCGGAGAAGTATCTACTAATCTGGGTAACGGCAATACAAGACATACACAGAGGGAGGTTTTATATCCTAATATTTTAACGATGCACCAATTCACTTATAAAAATGGTGTTTTGTCTCCTGTTACAGACTTGTCTATTTATAAAAACAAGAGCAATGCCGACGAATTACTAGGGGCTATCCCATTAAGATACGCCTCTTATGAGTCCGGGCTAAAGACACCGACTACGCAATCGTACAATTATGAGTGTGCAATACAAGTCCGACAACGTTGTGGAACAAAATACGATCCTATTAACGACGTAACCCCCAATTCGGTATTTAATGACTCGATTGTAGTTATCGGCGCAAAGAAAGACGCTTTATTTTTAGGGAAGGGAGGAGCTCTTTCTCTCAATATGAGTATTAAGGTTTTGCAAAAGGATAAATATGATTCTCCCTTTGGTGGCGGTTTGGTTCCTTCCGAGGATGGTATTACATATTTAAAAGATATAATTAAAGTAGGAATAAGAATTGGCGATAAATATGTTTCTAAAGATAATTACGGGCGGTTTACGTGGAGTGATACCCCGTCTACTATGTCTATAAATTTAGATCAATCTAGTGTAGAAAATGCTGATGGAAAAATGGGAACGGGGTTTGTCTCATTGTATAAAACATACGGAGTACTTGGTAAGTATTCTGATGCAGACGGTGTTGTAATGGATATTCCGACTAATTTATTTGGCACGCTTGAAATGTCTATATATGCTCCAATATTGACGGAAAGAGAGGGGCAAGTTCCGTACGGATATTTGATAAAAGACCTTAAATTAAGATATTGCCAGCCGTTAGATATGGACGACGATAAAGACTCCGACCGGATTTACGAGAATGTTGTTAATGAAAACTTTATTAATGAATTAGACGAAATAGAGTTTAAGATTTCGAGTTATAACAACGATGGAGCGTGCTACAGTAAAGTTTTGTTATTAGATGAATATTTGAAAGATAACCTTTATTCATCTATTGAAAAGACTTTGATTCGCCCGGAAGAGCTTTTAATAAGAAGAATTATTAATCAATACGGAGCTACCAAAATAAAACTAACACAGGTATTATTAAATAGTGACTCTATAACTCCTATATCCGTTCTTTCGGATAACTACATGAAAGGAAAACGTTTCATGATAGCAGGCGGAGAAATAGATTTCGCCAATGAACAATTTACCTGTAAAATGATAGAAGCATAATGACGATTCAAATAAAAAATAAAGCTATTCCATCATCGCCTCGGTCGAAAAACTATCCGTCCGGGGCGATTGTAAACGTGTCGTCTGGCGGTGGTACTGGAATGACTACCAACGGCGGCGGATCAAACGTCACTATTCTAGGAAAAGACGATTTGAGATCGGCGACAGATTTAAATGTTTTCTCATCTCTTCGCACGCTTGCGGAGATATTATCTATAATTGTAACGAAAGACGACACCGAAACGAAGCTAACAGATAGTAATGTTTTATCGTCACTCCGAGTAAACAAAGAACTTGATACAATCAACGAAAAGTTTAAGGAGGCTATCGACGCTTTAAAAGACTTATATCTATCCAAAATAGCGCCAGACGAAACGCAATTTCTTATCAAGTTGTTAGGCGGTTTAATCGTTGATAACGGGCTAGATGTAACGAAGGGTATTTCTACGGATACATTAACCGCAACGACGATAGATGCCGATACAACAAAAACGGCAATACTAACCGCAACGGAGGTAACGACGCAAATACTCAACATTCTTGATAAACTGATTGCCAAATCAGCTACTTTTTCCGGTGATATATCCTCAAATGATTACGCAGAAGGCTTAATCGGTTGGCTAATCGGCAAAGACGGTCATATAGATGCAAAATCTCTTCGTCTACGTGATTTCCTTGAAGTTCCTGAATTACGCTACAACCGCGTATCAATCGTTTCGGGTGAAGAGTGGAACGCTCCGGGCGGTGGGATTATCGAATCAGTAGACACAGAGAACGGAATTATCTATCTAAAGCTAGAACCGGGCGAAATAGCAGAAATAGAGGTAGACGATATTTGCAAAGGTATATTCAACAACTCAACCGGATTTCAAACCACTTATTTTCGTATTACTGAAAAGATCGGTGATTCTACGTTTAAATATGCGCTTCGTTCTGGTACAACCGCACACCCTTGCAAGGCTATGCACTTCGTTTCGTATGGTAACTTCACAAACAAAGAGCGGCAAAAATCGAGCTACTCGACACAAAGCTATGCTCGTTATCTGATGGGTGTTAACAGTTGGGAGATTACAAAGGAAATGATTGCTATGCAGTTGGGAGACTTGTCTAACTTAAAGTTGTTTGGTATCGAAATGACCGGACATAGTGCGTATCTCCGCAATGTGTATATGACAGGGACTATCAAGCAATTATCTAACGATGGTATAACAGAAGTTCCCGTACCCGCTTTCAAAGGAGTATGGACGCCGGGCACATATTGGTACTATGATGAAGTTGTATGCAATGGCAGTACATGGATATGTATTGCAGACAAAACAATCCAAGAACCAACAGACAATTCTACTGATTGGCTTAAATATGTCTCTAAGGGAGAAACGGGTGTCAAGGGCGACAAAGGCGATAAGGGTGATAAGGGTGATACAGGTGCAACCGGGGCAAAAGGCGACAAAGGTGATACAGGACCGACCGGATCGCAAGGTATTCCCGGCACATCACAGTATTTTCACGTAAAGTACTCCGCTAATGCGAACGGTAATCCGATGTCTGACACTCCGAATACTTATATCGGTACAGCGGTAACAACTAGTGCGACCGCTCCAACCGGATACGCTTCTTATAAGTGGGTACAGTTGAAAGGCTCGCAAGGTCCTAAAGGGGAACAAGGTATTGCCGGACCAACCGGAGCCAACGGACAAACTTCCTACTTACACATCAAGTACTCGGACAACGGTACGACGTTTACCGCTAACAACGGTGAAACACCGGGCGCGTACATCGGACAATATACCGACTTCACGGCGGCAGACAGCAATACGTTTTCCGCTTATACATGGACGAAGGTCAAGGGCGACAAAGGCGATAAGGGTGATAAGGGTGATACAGGTGCAACCGGGGCAAAAGGCGACAAAGGTGATACAGGACCGACCGGATCGCAAGGTATTCCCGGCACATCACAGTATTTTCACGTAAAGTACTCCGCTAATGCGAACGGTAATCCGATGTCTGACACTCCGAATACTTATATCGGTACAGCGGTAACAACTAGTGCGACCGCTCCAACCGGATACGCTTCTTATAAGTGGGTACAGTTGAAAGGCTCGCAAGGTCCTAAAGGGGAACAAGGTATTGCCGGACCAACCGGAGCCAACGGACAAACTTCCTACTTACACATCAAGTACTCGGACAACGGTACGACGTTTACCGCTAACAACGGTGAAACACCGGGCGCGTACATCGGACAATATACCGACTTCACGGCGGCAGACAGCAATACGTTTTCCGCTTATACATGGACGAAGGTCAAGGGCGACAAAGGCGATAAGGGTGATAAGGGTGATACAGGTGCAACCGGGGCAAAAGGCGACAAAGGTGATACAGGACCGACCGGATCGCAAGGTATTCCCGGCACATCACAGTATTTTCACGTAAAGTACTCCGCTAATGCGAACGGTAATCCGATGTCTGACACTCCGAATACTTATATCGGTACAGCGGTAACAACTAGTGCGACCGCTCCAACCGGATACGCTTCTTATAAGTGGGTACAGTTGAAAGGCTCGCAAGGTCCTAAAGGGGAACAAGGTATTGCCGGACCAACCGGAGCCAACGGACAAACTTCCTACTTACACATCAAGTACTCGGACAACGGTACGACGTTTACCGCTAACAACGGTGAAACACCGGGCGCGTACATCGGACAATATACCGACTTCACGGCGGCAGACAGCAATACGTTTTCCGCTTATACATGGACGAAGGTCAAAGGCGACAAAGGCGATAAGGGTGATAAGGGTGATACAGGTGCAACCGGGGCTACTGGGCTTCCCGGTGCCCTTATCCGTCCGCGCGGTGAGTGGAAAGCAAACACCAACTATGTTAACAACACGCAGTATCGAGATACTATCATCTACAACGGTAATACTTATTCGTGTCGTGCGGATCATAATTCCGGTTCTTCTTTCGATGTAACGAAATGGACTTTGTTTAACGAATTTATAAATGTCGCTACGCAGTTGTTAGTAGCTCAAAATGCGACGATCGACATATTAGGAACATCGGGTTTATTTGTCGGTAATCTATCAAAAACGCAGGGTTGGTTAATAAAAGGCGGCTCAATTAAGCATAATGTAACCGGGCTTGAATTAACAGCGGACGGAAAATTGTCACTTCCTGCAACGGGTGCGATGTTGGTTGGGAATAAGACGTTTATCAGTAACGGAAAGATTGTAACGGATTTTATCGATGTTGATAAATTAGCAGTTACTAACTTAGCAGCAATAAAAGGCACGATTGCAGGTTTTGAGATTGCGAATAATCGTATCGGAGTTGCAGATAGCGACAAAGGAGGTGTGTATTCTGGGTTATCTCTTAACAGAGATTTTATTAAGTTTTCCGAGTCGGATACATGGGTAGGCATAGGCACTAATGTGTTTCCATCGTCAACCGGAATGAAGTGTCTGGCACGATGCGAATATACAGGGAATGTAAATTCGGGTGTAGCTTTATACGCAAAATTTAGACCTAAAGAAGCTTCTAGCTGGTATGCACAACGTGCTATTCAATATGACGGGAATGTTTTTGGAATAGGTCGGCGCGCTATTTTTGAAGATGGTTATGTTGGAGCAGCCTACACGGATATAATAACAAGTAATATAGCGAATACTCATACTTATGTATTTACCTCGATCTCGTCCACATTAGTAGCGATTAATCTTCCGGGACGTGCTCAACTAGAGAAGCTCGGAATTTCTAATAACACTTTCTTCGAGTTGCGGATAATGGTTACCTGGGAACCCGGTTCTAATAAATGGCTAAGAATTAAAGGCTGCACAGATGGTCGCCTGTTGATGGGCGTCAATGTTGCAAATGCGAATCTATGGGGAGATGGTTGTGCTGATATTTCAGGTGGGAATATGTTTAGAATAAGATATATGAATAGTCACTATTACCTATAATTACAATAATGAAAATAGACTTTAGAAATATTCAAGTAAAAGACATCGAAGGGAATAATAGTACCGTCGATATTGCAAAAATGTTAGGCAATGCGATCTATCAGAAAACCGCCGATTTGGGCGAGTTGGAATTAGCTCAACAAATCTACAAAAACGGTGAAGTGGAATTGTCTACGAATCAGGCGGAACGCATCAAAGAATACGTAAGAACTAACTTTGTCGCAGTTGTGCAGATTGCAGTGAATGAGGCTTTATCGGTAGAATAAGAGCTACCCAAAGCGATATGAAATACATAAAATAAAAATATGGACGAATGGTTAAAAATCATAGGAGCGTTAGGAGGATTAGAGGCGATCCGATTTACTGTTACTTTTCTAGCGAATCGAAAAACGAACGCTAGAAAAGAAAAGGCTACGGCGGATTCTATGGAACTTCAAAATTTACTTTCTATCATTGACAATCTAAACAAGCAGATCGAGCGGTACGACGAACGATTAAAACAACGTGATGAGAAAGTAGATACGATTTACCGGGAATGGAGAACCGCACAAGCAGAGGCACAAAATTGGATGCGTAAATACTACGAGCTTGAATTAGCTTTGAAGGATGCGGAACACAACCGATGTGATAGACCCGACAGCGAGTGCAGCCGGAGAACTCCGCCGCGTAGACCAATAACTATTAATCAAAACAATAAGGAGACAGCAGAATGAAACACTTCACTATTAAAGAGCTTGCGCACTCCGATACGGCGTTAGCGAAAGGAATTGATAATTTCCCAACAGCAGAAGCTATCAACAATTTAACAAAGCTAGTAGATAATGTACTCGATCCGTTACGCGAGAAATACGGTAAACCGATCCGCGTTAGCTCTGGGTATCGCAGTGCAATTCTTAATCGTAGCGTTAATGGTGCGACATCTAGCCAACATCGACTAGGGGAAGCCGCCGATATTACGGTAGGAAGCAAAGAAGGGAACCGGAAGCTATTCGAAATAATCAAAAGCGAATTACCTTTCGACCAGTTAATCGACGAAAAGGATTTTTCTTGGGTACACGTGTCATTCAGAGAAGGACGTAATCGGAAACAAATACTAAAGCTATGAAACGACTAGTTTACATTATCATACTGTTAATATTAGCGGTGTGTTTCACGTCCTGCCGAACTCAATATATCCCGGTTGAATCCGTTCGCACTGAATACAAGACACGTGATAGTATCCGATTTGATAGTATCTATCAACACGACAGCATTTATGCGCTCGTAAAGGGCGATACAGTCTATCAGTATAGATATAAATATCTGTATCGCTATCTAACAACGAATCGCACCGATACGATTCTTAAAAACGATTCTATTCGTGTGCCTTATCCGGTTGAAAAGAAGTTAAACCGATGGCAATCTATTAAAATGGAGTTGGGCGGGTGGGCGTTTGGAATTATAATTTTGTTTATTCTGATAATAATTGGTCGAATAATATTCAAATCAAGAAATAATTAGTATATTTGTGTACGGGTGGGGGTGTCTGTTGTATCATCTCTCTGTGGAAAATTGCTATTTTTCGAGGACGGGAGATAATGCGTTATTTATTCCATTAAGAATGAGAGGTTGTGCCGTTGAACGACACAACCTCTTTTTATTTATATGCAATAAGAAAACCCCGCAACGGCTCAAATTGCGGGGCTGGTGTCAAATAAGAATCTTAACCGAGTTTAAGCGATGTTTGATGAATCATTTCGCTTACGTCCTTCAAGGCATTTAAAAATGTTTGAAGTTCATTATCAGTAAAGCGAGCCTTTTTCCCGTTTACGATGTTACCGTTAATTCTTTGATATAGCCAATTTCTTGACTTACCGAAATACTTCTTTGCGATATAGCTAAACGAAATAGCCTCCGGCAGTTCTCCGAGCTTATCTCGCAATATAGCTTCTTCCGCTCTTTCTATGAAATCATTGCAAGCGTCTACGGTTGCTTTTAGTCCGGATTCAGACGCTTTTTTATAGGCTTCTCGCTGATCTTCTGGCAGTGCGTTATATTTGGCTTGCATTTCTTTTTTGAAAGCGTCCCTTTCTTCTTGTGTAGATAAGGTTTTAAATCTTTCAAAATCCGCTTTCATTTCGGGCGTTGGCAAACAAGCGTTTATATCTATCATATTTTAAAGTTTTAATCCCTCCCCGAAGGGAGGGAGGTTAATTACTCTTTTAATTTTTCCCGAATCTCATTCATCCGGTCGAGTATGTCATTTATTAATGCTTCTCTTTCTTTTTCATTTTCGGGAACCCCGTAGGCTTCGTGGAATGAAGCGAGAAGTTTTAAATTCTCATACTCTTGTTCTAATTCCTTTCTTTCTTCATCTTTCATTGGTTAAACATTAAAATTAAGAACTCTTATTTGACTCTACAAAGATAATAAGCATTTGCTTATTGTGCAAGTTTTTGGCGAATTATTTTAGTGAATTAATATAATCTATTACTTTTCTATTCGCTTTATCTATTTGCTCTAAATCGTAATCTATATAAATTCCGGTTGTTTTGCATCCGAACTCGTGCCCCAAAGCTAAAGATATTACATCTTTCGATATTCCTATTTTATGCGCTATTGTAGCCCATGTATGGCGCGCCCAATACGAGGTGATGTCGGGAAATAAAATATCTCTAATCTTTTTCCCGCCTAATCCTTTTCGTTCGAAATTTCCCAGTTTTTGCAAACCTCTATTCATTGCTGCCATATACTTTCTATAATTGTAATCGTTGGTTTCGAGCGTGTTTAGTAGAAATTTATTTCCTTTATACCTGTTTATTATCTCCATTGCTTCCGGTTCTACTTTGATAGAGTATAGCTTTCCGGTTTTTTCTCGTTTATATTCTATGCGTCCGTCAACTATTTGCTTGAGGTTAAATAAGTCTATTGCGTTTATTCCGATTAGATAAAACATAAGCATGAATATGTCTTGATACTCCTTTTGATATTCTTCTCCGTTGAAATCTCTTAGGGTAATAAGTTGATCCGGCTTTAACGATCGTTTTCTAGTTTCCTCCCTTTCTATTGTGAACTTTCTAAATGGATATAGTTCCGTTTCCTCATTATCTATCGCGTGATTGAAAACCGCCCTAATATTCCTTAAATGGATTGAAATCGAGTTTGTTTTTATTCCGGTATCTTTTAGCCATTTATTGAACGATTCTAGCCATTTCCTTGTCATCGTTTCAAATGTACAGGTCGGATCATAGGCAAGAATCTTATTTTTTGTAGCTTTATATAGAACGATTGTATTTTCTTTTGTTTTTGTAGCTACAAACTCATCTATATAGCTTACGAAAGTTTTACAGGTAGATTCATTTTTGATAGATTTTAGAATGTAGTCTTTTAACGCTTTGTCGCTCATTCCTTTTAACTTCTGATTATCGTCAAGTATAACAAGTAACATTTCAACACGATTAATAAGATTCCGAATCGCTACGTTCTTAGCTTTATGATTCTTTGCGTTCTTATTATACTCTGTGCCCGTCCATGTTTCCGGTGTAGCGCAAAAATCAGTACATAACATTATTTGCCCTTTGTGTCTGACTTGTAGTTTAACCGGAAATGTCCCATCTTTCTTTTCTCTGCGAGTGTCTAAGTAAAAACCAACTGTTGCCATATTATTATCATTTTTAGTATATATACGCAAACAACGTATTAACGGGATAGCGCGATAATAATGCAAGATGAAAATTTGCATTAAATTTGCATTTTTTCTTTTGAAAATACCCGTTTATAACGCCTAAAAACGATACTTTGATATAGATATAGGGTAATAAAAAAGCCCCTTACTTGTTTGTAAGAGGCTGATAATCAGATAGTAGTGGGTACGGGAATCGAACCCGTATTGCATGCGTGAGAGGCATGTGTCCTAACCGTTAGACGAACCCACCGGAGTTTGATAGATTAAAAAGAGCCAAGTCTTTAAAACTTAGCTCTTTTTTATTTTGAGATTTTTTGCGGAAGCTGGGGGATTCGAACCCCCGGTACCCTTACGAGTACGTCAGTTTAGCAAACTGGTGGTTTCAGCCACTCACCCAAACTTCCTTGAACCCGCATTCTCTCTCAAATGCGGTGCAAATATAGGGGGAACTTTTGGACTACGCAAATCTTTTAGCAAGATTTTTTTTACCTGTTTTTTGTAAAATGAGATAACCTGCTATGTTTCAAATGTTAAACGGAAGAAATTTTTTTTCGAAAGCTTTTAATTTTTATCGATGGAATGGGAACTTGAAACATATTGACGCTATCCGTTTATTATAGTGACGGTATCTTCATGGGATAGGGTAAACATCCGGATGGGATAGTGACGGTATATTTGACGTGAGAAAAGGACATAAAAAAAGGCTATCTATCCCAGACAGCCAATCTTTTTGTTAACCTTAAATCTAATACTATGAAAAACACAGTACAAATATACGGACTTCTGTCAACTTTGCAAATAAAACAAGAAAAAAGAGATGTTTTATAACATTGATTAAATATTTGATTCTTCAATTCTATTTTTATTAAGACTTTCAGCGTTTTGAATGCTATATTCCCAATATTTATCACATAATTTCAGATAGCTGGTTTCGGCACTCTTGCCGCCTAAAGAAATAGCGTACATTTTAGTCTGTTTCGCTTTTGCGTGTTCGATGGTTCGGGATAGCGGTTGATCGACAGGACGCATCTCAAAGTCCGATACGGTGATAATGTCTGCTTCCATATATCCTTCTTCGCTGATCTTCCGCAAAGCATGCGTGATGACAGGTTCCATATCAGTTCCGCCATGAAAGGATTGGCATAAGAAATCGACAAGGCGATCGAAACTGCTTCCTAAATCTGTGATTTCGATGCACTCGATATCATCGGAAAACAGGATGACGTAACATTTCCGATGTTGCACTTCCGTCAGTTCGGCAATGGCAAGCAGAGTGGATTTCGCGATTCTTTCCCGTTCGCCTGCCATGGAACCGGAAGTGTCCAGGCAAACAATGAAAGGGCCTTCGGCTTCTTCGGAAACTTCATTTCCTATTGTTTTCTTGTCGTTGATGGTTTGCTTTTCATGTGATTGATAGTCGATGACTTGCAATCTCTTCTCAATGAAACGCTCAAAGAAAATGGGTTGCAGGCTTTTTTCGGCCAGATAGCAATACTCTAAGGGAAGAAGGCTGTTTAAGTCGTTTCCTTCGCAAATACCTGCAATATCGCTTCGGGTGGCATGAGATATAATTTGTTCCCGATGAATACCGGCAGTCATTTTGAAACGTTTCCGGCTGCTTTGGTGCTTCTTGCCCAAGATTTCTACCAGTTCACGGATAACGGGATTTCGTTTGATCGTTTCTTCGTATTCTAAAATATGTTCCGCTATCTGTTTATGGTTGCGGAGTAACCAGACGAGGCGTGAGCCGCCACGTACCGGAAGATTTTTGGCAAGTGATAGCTGAAGACGGTAGAAATCATCACAGAGCCGCTCGATATGTTCCATCTGATAGTTGAACTCGTTGTTCGAGAGCAACGTGTGCCATTTGTCGAAGAAGAGAGTTCGCAACGCTTTCCATTCTTTAGAGCGCGGGCTGATTTTGTCAAAACGCTGGAGGTAGTATTTTACGTTGAGGTCTACCAGATGATATTTCATAGAGAACGGGTAGGCGCTGTTTTTCAGGAATTGGAGAAACTTGGCGTCTGATGCTTCATCCATTTCATGAAAGTATTCCCATTGCGACGCGTAGTGGGAGTAGAAATCTTGCAGGGAGGGTTGCGTGTGACGAAAATACCGGTGAATGTCCGCATCCAGTTCTTCGGGACGGATAATCAGGTTGTGCAGTTGTTCGTCGTACACATCGTAGGCTATTCTCTGCAATTTCTCATAATAAATGTCTTGCAGGTGTTTGAGCCTAATACTCTCTGTTCTCTTGTTCATGGGCATGAGCGATGATGCGGAGTTCGTTCCGGTAATTCTCTATGATATGTGCAGTCTCTCCTAAAATTCGCTTGATCTTGCTTTTTTGTGATGAACTTAAGAAGAGATGCTCTTTTGTATATGTTGTTTCCCGTTCGGAGATTGTTTTATATTCCACTTCCATTTGATGGAGCAAGTCGATCACTTCCTGCAATGTAAATTCGAACGGAGTGCTGCCATCCTGTTGTACGGGCAAAGGGTCGCAATTGTCATAACACAGTAACGGATATTCCTGATTGTTGACGAAAACAGACCGTCTTCCTTTTCGGAGGGAATAGATATTCTTTTGCGCGATATTTCTGTTTTTTACAAAATCGTAGGCTTTCAGGATCTTGTTGACCGGACGGAATTTATCCTGCTGGATATAAAACAAGCGGTTGCTGTCTTTCTTCAAAGACTGGTAATCGGAAGCAAATATGAGTAGATTTCCGGCAATGTGATAACCTTCTATGCGATGATAGAAGGTGTCTACTACCTGGATTCCCGGATCGCTAAGTTCACGCAGGCTGTGTTCGGACTTCATGTTTTCTTTCAGTGTGTCCAATTTTTGTTCCAGCCGTTTCTCTCCTAACAGATAGGTGTTGATGCCTCGTGCTATCGACTGTTCTACAATTTCTTCGATAATGGGGAGCTGCGAAATTTCATCCCACAGGCAGGCGCTCATCAACAGGCAGTCGGAGAAATGAATTCCCGGAGATTCATTCAGATAGGCTGATGTGCGGAGCAGACCTACTATTTTCTTCCAGCGGCGGTCGGATACATAGATGGGAGGGGTGTTCTCATCCCGTCCTGTGTTGTATTGTTCAATTTCTCGTTTGATATTGTGAATCAGCTCGAAGATAGTATAGTGGATGCCTACTTTTTCGCTTTCAGTTTGTATCTGATTGTATAATTCATCGTTCACCTGGAGTTTTTCCGGGATTTCAGGCTCTATTTCCCGCGTAGAAGAAATCATCTGATCGAACGCATATTCCTGTTCGATACATCCGACAAACTGGCGGATCAGGAAACGGTCGTATAAGGCTTCCAGCCCTTCACCTTTTGCCGGCAGTTCATTGGAAGCGGCAATCAACGCTTTCAGGGGGACACGCACCGTAAATTGTCCGTTGCGGTATATCTTTTCATTGATTACCGTTAAAAGGGAATTTTGGATAGCAGGACCGGCCTTCCATATTTCATCCAGAAAGACGATCGATGCTGTCGGCAGGTATCCTTTTGTAATGCGTTCGTACGTATCTTCATCTTTCAGCTTTGAGATGGAGACGGGACCGAATATTTCATCCGGTGTACTGAAGCGGGACATCAGATACTCAAAAGCATTTGCGTCCTTAAATGCCAGTTTGAGCCTGCGTGCTACCAAACTCTTGGCTACTCCCGGAGGGCCCAGCAGAAAGATACTTTCCCCTGCCATGGCAGACAGTAGAGACAGTGCGATGGTATGCTCTTTTTCGAATACTCCCTCGTTGAGGGACTTCAACAATTGGGTGATATGTGACTTGATAGACTTCATGCGACGGATAATTTCATGTGTTGTTAGTGGGAGGCAAAGATACAAGAATTCTTTGAAATAGACCTCACCGGAGGGATTTACCCATAGATTTAGGCAATTTCCTCCCGACAAGTAGGAGTTTTCAGTTTCATGAGGAAAATTCATTCTCTACTTTTGTCCTATCGAAAGATAAATGATATATAATAGTTTAGTGAACCATTAAAAATAAAGGAATATGAAAACGAACACATTTAGATACTTCGGTTTGGCATTGATGGCTATATTGATGGTAAGTTTTACCTCTTGCGAAGTGGAAATAGACAGTTTCTATGATGATGATAATAATGGTGCAGGATACTATAACCGTTCGGCTGATTTATGTAGCCGTACTTGGGTTAGTTTCTACCGGGACATGGACGGTAACTATTGCCGCCAGGAACTGGACTTCTTTTTAGACCGTACCGGAATTGACTATATACGGGTGGAATATCCTAATGGAGCAGTCGATCAATATGAATATAATTTCCGTTGGAGTTGGGAAAATTATGCGCAGACTTCCATTCGTATGTCATACGGACCGAATGATGTTTCATACCTGGATGATGTATATATCGGTGGAAACAGATTGAGTGGTTATCTGGATGGACGAAATAACTTTGTAGAGTTTCAAGGGAAATAATGAAAGGTGAAACTGAAAGAAATAGGTAAAAAGCATCGTTGGAAGGATAACAAGATGCGGGTAAAAAGAGAAAGGATAAGATTGTTAGGATAGAAATATAGCAGGTATTAGGAACAAAATAACAGGTAACAGTGTAAAAGGGTAATCAATAAGATTTCAGGATATATGAATCAGGGTATAATTAGGGCGCGAAATGAAAGCTTAAAAGTTTTGAACCGGACTAAATAGTTTTTATCTTTGCGCCCTATTAGTTTTTATATACATGGAGTGGTTATATAGTCTATTTATCGAACATTCTGCCTTACAGGCTGTTGTGGTACTTTCACTGATTTCTGCCATCGGTTTGGGCTTGGGAAGAGTGCATTTCTGGGGAGTTTCCCTGGGAGTCACTTTTGTTTTTTTTGCGGGTATCCTGGCCGGCCATCTCGGGCTTTCGGTCGATCCGCAGATGTTAAACTACGCAGAAAGTTTCGGACTGGTCATTTTCGTTTATTCTCTCGGGCTACAAGTCGGCCCCGGTTTTTTTAGTTCTTTCCGTAAAGGAGGGGTAACGCTGAATATGTTGGCGCTGGGAGTGGTTCTGTTGGGAACATTGTTGACGGTGGTGGCTAGTTATGCAACGGGTATCTCTCTTCCTGATATGGTCGGCATCCTTTGTGGGGCAACGACGAACACTCCGGCGTTGGGAGCTGCGCAACAGACTCTGAAACAGATGGGAATGGACAGTAGTACGCCTGCCTTAGGATGTGCGGTAGCCTATCCGATGGGAGTAGTCGGCGTAATCCTTGCCATTTTATTAATCCGTAAAGTATTGGTTCGCAAAGAAGACTTGGAGATAAAAGAGAAAGACGATGCGAACAAAACTTATATTGCAGCGTTTCAAGTACATAATCCTGCTATTTTCAATAAAAGCATCAAGGATATAGCTCGCATGAGTTACCCGAAGTTTGTCATATCCCGTTTATGGCGTGACGGACATGTCAGTATTCCGACTTCGGACAAGATTCTGAAAGAAGGCGACCGTTTGCTGGTGATAACTGCGGAAAAAGACGCTTTGGCCTTGACAGTACTTTTTGGTGAACAGGAGAATACGGATTGGAATAAAGAGGACATTGACTGGAATGCGATTGACAGCGAATTGATCTCGCAGCGTATCGTTGTCACCCGTCCCGAACTGAATGGTAAGAAACTCGGTGCACTCCGGTTGAGAAACCATTATGGTATTAACATCAGCCGTGTTTACCGGTCGGGGGTGCAACTGCTTGCTACTCCGGGGTTGATACTTCAGTTGGGTGACCGGCTGACAGTGGTGGGAGAGGCTGCGGCTATCCAGAATGTGGAGAAAGTATTGGGAAATGCCGTGAAAAGCCTGAAAGAACCCAATTTGGTTGTTGTGTTTATCGGTATCGTGCTTGGTTTGGCACTGGGGGCTATTCCTTTCTCTTTTCCGGGTGTCAGTACCCCTGTGAAGTTGGGATTAGCGGGCGGACCGATCATTGTCGGTATCCTTTTGGGGACTTTTGGACCACGGATACACATGATTACCTATACCACCCGCAGCGCGAACCTGATGTTGCGTGCTTTGGGACTTTCCATGTACCTTGCTTGTCTGGGACTGGATGCCGGAGCTCACTTTTTCGACACCGTATTCCGTCCGGAAGGCTTATTATGGATTGGTTTGGGAGCCGGATTGACTATCATTCCAACAGTGTTGGTCGGATTCGTGGCCTTCAAGATGATGAAGATTGATTTCGGTTCTGTATCTGGTATGTTGTGCGGAAGTATGGCAAATCCGATGGCATTGAATTATGTAAACGATACAATCCCCGGTGACAATCCTTCCGTAGCTTATGCGACTGTTTATCCGCTGTGTATGTTCATACGGGTAATTATCGCTCAGGTATTGTTGATGTTCTTGTTGAATTGAGAATAGTATATTGCTGAATCGTAATTAGTAATTTGTAAAATAGTAAATAAAATGACTGCTCAAAGTAACATAACTCCTGAAAGCATTGTGGGTGATCTTCGTTATCTGCAACTGCTTTCCCGAAGTTTTCCTACGATTGCCGATGCTAGTACGGAAATAATCAATCTGGAGGCTATCTTAAATCTACCTAAAGGGACAGAGCATTTCCTGACTGACATTCATGGAGAATACGAAGCTTTTCAGCACGTACTGAAAAACGCTTCAGGTGCGGTAAAACGTAAAGTAAATGAAATATTCGGCAACACTCTCCGCGAGGCTGAAAAGAAAGAAATCTGCACGTTGATTTACTATCCCGAAGAAAAACTTCAATTAGTGAAAGCCCGTGAAAAGGATCTGGATGATTGGTATCTGATTACTCTGAACCAACTGGTGAAGGTCTGTCAGAATGTATCTTCCAAATATACCCGTTCGAAAGTTCGTAAATCGCTGCCTGCCGAGTTCTCTTATATTATTCAGGAATTATTGCACGAATCGTCTATCGAGCCGAACAAGCATGCTTATATCAATGTGATTGTCAGCACGATTATCACTACAAAGCGTGCCGATGATTTCATTATCGCTATGTGCAATCTGATTCAGCGTCTGACTATTGATTCTCTTCATATCGTAGGCGATATTTACGACCGTGGTCCTGGCGCGCACATCATCATGGATACGTTATGCAATTACCATAACTTCGATATCCAATGGGGAAATCATGATATTCTCTGGATGGGTGCAGCTTCCGGTAACGATAGTTGCATTGCCAACGTGATACGTATGTCCATGCGCTACGGCAACCTGGGCACGCTTGAAGACGGATATGGAATCAATCTGCTTCCATTGGCTACTTTTGCAATGGATACGTATGCCGATGATCCTTGCACCATCTTCATGCCGAAGATGAACTTTGCCGACGCTCATTATAATGAGAAGACTTTGCGCTTGATAACTCAAATGCATAAAGCTATTACCATTATCCAGTTTAAGCTGGAAGCCGAAATCATCGACCGCCGTCCGGAGTTTGGGATGACCAACCGCAAATTGCTGGAGAAGATTGATTTTGAACGTGGCGTCTTTGTATACGAAGGAAAAGAATATGCTTTGCGTGATACCAACTTCCCGACCGTAGATCCTGCCGATCCTTACCGGTTGACGGAAGAAGAACGCGAATTGGTAGAAAAGATTCATTATTCATTCATGAATAGTGAAAAGCTGAAGAAACACATGCGTTGCCTGTTTACCTATGGCGGAATGTATCTGGTTGCAAATTCTAATCTTCTTTATCATGCTTCTGTCCCTCTGAATGAGGATGGCAGCTTTAAGCATGTCAAAATACGTGGTAAGGAATATTGGGGGCGTAAATTGCTGGATAAAGCCGATCAACTGATTCGTACTGCGTATTTCGATGAAGAAGGGGAGGAGGATAAGGAATTTGCTATGGATTACATTTGGTATATGTGGTGTGGTCCGGAAGCTCCTCTGTTTGATAAGGATAAGATGGCGACTTTTGAGCGTTACTTTGTAGAAGATAAAGAATTGCATAAAGAGAAGAAAGGTTATTATTATACGTTGCGCAACCGGGAAGATGTCTGCGATCAGATTTTGGCGGAGTTTGGAGCTTCCGGTCCTCACTCGCATATTATCAACGGTCATGTGCCTGTGAAAACGATTCAGGGAGAACAGCCTATGAAAGCCAATGGCAAGCTTTTCGTTATTGATGGCGGATTCTCAAAAGCTTATCAGCCGGAAACGGGAATTGCGGGATATACGCTTGTTTATCACTCTCACGGTATGCAGCTTGTACAGCACGAACCTTTCCAGTCTCGCCAGAAAGCCATCGAAGAGGGACTTGATATCAAATCTACTAACTTTGTCCTGGAATTCAATTCGCAACGGATGATGGTGAAAGATACCGATAAAGGAAAAGAATTGGTAACTCAAATACAGGATTTGAAGAAATTGCTCGTTGCTTATCGTACCGGTCTGATTAAAGAAAAGGTATAATAGATAAAAGTGAACTGCCCCCCAAAAGTTAGATACAAAACTTTAGGGGTGCAGTTCAACTATAGTAAGGGGGGATTTTCTTTTTGGGGACCATTCGGGTGGTTAATTGCAAGTTTAGAAAAGAACAATACCGGCTTCGATAATAGCCCCCTTATCATAATTGCTCGATTTATTATAGAATCTGGTTAACCCATATCCACCTGTTGCAAAGATGCCGAACTTCTTGGTAAATTGATATTCCAGATTGGCACGTGCCTGCAATGCGTACAAGCGTTTCGGGATGACCTCATCTTTGTTATCAAAAGCCTCGATGTGCTGGAATCCGAGATCCCCGCTGATGGATAAACCCTTGTAAAGAGGGAAAGACAGACCGGCACGATAGGATGCGCTGGCCGAAAACTTATCATTCAACCCCTGATATATGGAACCCACTCCCAATATTGTATAAAACAACTGGTTCTTGAAACGTACCCCGATATTGGCAGGCGTTGTGTTTCCACCGTATACCATCATTTGCACTTTTGTGTCAGGATTTGCATTCACCAGACCAAGTTGGAAACCTTTCATATCTTCTTTGTAGTAATTGACAAGACCAATTTGAAGTCCTCGCGCTTTCGTTGCGTAGTTGCATAATGCTACTTGTATTCCATTCAGCTTTGATGCGGTTATATTGGCAATTCCTGCCATCTGCAGGCCGTTCATGTGTTCGCCTACTACATTTAAAAGTCCCGAAGCCATCAGACCACTAAAGCTCTGTCCGGTGATATTGGCGGCTCCGGAAAAGTGTAAGCCCGAAGCCATGTTGCCTGTCACATTCATGAAACCACTGATCATTAACCCCGAGTTGTTGTCTCCTCCGATGCTCGTTAGTCCGGATATGACTACTCCCTGTGCTCTGTCGCCGGTGATATTTACCAATCCGGCAGCAGAAAGCCCTACGGTGTTATCGCCGCTGATATTACTGATACCGGCCAGCTGAACGCCCCGCATAGTACCCCCTGCCAAGTTGGCTAATCCGGTGATTTGTACTCCGTTCATGTCGCCATGAACCACGCTTCCTAATGCATTGATACCCACACCGTTTAGGCGGTTCATGGTAGACAGGAGACCAATGTTTACATAGGTCGTCTGTGTACTGTCATGCGGTTGCGTACATATATCTTTCCAGATGGATATATTGATACCTGCACTCTTGTTTTGTGCCGGTAAAGAAACGGCAGCCATTAGTATAGCTGCCGTAAGTATTGTTTTCTTTATCTTCATTCCTTTCTCTTTTTCGGTTTAAGTTATCTCTCTCTATGTAGCTAACCATCTATCAGCCTTTTGCTTCCTGATACAAGTAACGTTTGATGCTCTTCTTCGGTGTCTTTTCAAATTCTTCCGGATAGATTTTCATCTTGGATATCTGGCTGTATGCCGGTAGCATAGCATTCAGTGCCACGCGGTTTTCTTCCATTACTTGTTCGATGTCTTCGGTCTTCAGGCCGTGAGCGAACGCATCGTCAAAGTCGGGATAAACAAGTCCGACAAGTTTCTCGTTTTGCTGAACGATAATGCTTTCAGCCACATATGGCAGGTTGTTCAACTTATCTTCAATTTCTTCCGGATAAATATTCTGTCCGCTGGAGCTTAATAACAGGTTCTTGCTGCGTCCTTTGATTGTAACATTCCCTTCTTCATCCATCAAAGCCAAGTCGCCGGTATGCAACCATCCATCCTTGTCGATGACTTCTTGAGTGGCTTCTTCGTTTTTGTAATAGCCCAACATCACATTCGGACCCTTACATACGATTTCGCCAACGATATTTTCGGGATCAGATGACAATACTCGTACATCCATGCGTGGTACAGCCTTTCCGCAAGAACCCGGTTTGAATTTTCTCCAATCTTCGTAACAGATAATCGGACCACATTCCGTCATTCCATATCCGACCGTATAAGGGAAATCAATCATTTTCAAGAACTGTTCCACTTCCTGATTGAACGCTGCACCTCCTACGATGACTGCCTTGAAGTTTCCGCCGAATGCCTTAATCATCTCTTCGCGCACTGTTGCCTTTATCTTATCATTGATAATAGGCACTTTCAGCAATATCTTCATCGCTGGAGTTTCCAACTTCGGAAGTACGCTTTTCTTGATAATTTTTTCGATGATAAGTGGTACGGCAACGATTAGACTGGGTTTCACTTCTTCAAAAGCCTGGAAGATAATCTTAGGGCTTGGCATACGGGTGAGGAAGTAGATGTGACAACCTACGGAGAACTCATAAAGGAATTCAAAAGCCAATCCGTACATGTGTGCCATAGGAAGCATGGAAACGATTTTATCTCCGGCTTCCAGTTCCAATACTTCAAAAGCAAATTTGGTATTCGACCACAGACTGCGGTAGGGGAGCATTACTCCTTTGGAATAACTCGTTGTTCCTGAGGTATAATTGATAACTGCCAGTTCTTCCGGTTCGTCTTTATGATAAGCGACATGCTCTTTACGGAAATTCTTCGGATATTTTTTGCCGAACATTTCGTTCAGATGTTCGCGTGCATACGTGAGTCGTTCGCTGCGTGACACTAGCAGGGTGAAGTCGTTCATCATCAGGATACCTTCCAGTAGCGGCATTGCCGCTTCGTTCAGGTTTTCCCATACCATATCTCCAACAAGCAGTAACTTGGCTTCGGAGTGGTTGACGATATTATGCACATTATCTGCTTTAAATTCATGAAGAATAGGTACAATAACGGCTCCATACGTCAGTGTGGCAAGGAAAGTAACTCCCCAGTGAGAGCTGTTTCTTCCACAAACGGCAATCTTGTCTCCTTTGCGGATTCCGCTTTCTTCAAAGATGATATGGAGTTTTTCGATTTTGCGAGCTACGTCTTTATACTGTAAAGTTGCACCTTTATAATCGGTCAGGGCATCCAGGTCCCAATTATTCTTGATACTATTCTCAATATAGGCTATAAAACTTTGTTCCATTGTTTTTGCACATTTGGTATTAAATTGTGCAAATATAGCAATTATATTAAGAATGAAGAATTAAGAGTGAAGATTTTTTGGAAATGGAGGGAGAGTAGTGGGAGAGAATCTGTGGACGATACGTTATTAGTACGATGGATGATGCTTATAATTGAATGGATGATGCTTATGGTTGAATAAATGATGCTTGATAGCTGAACAAATTATCATTATAGCAAAACAAATTATCATTATAGCTAATTTAATTATCATTATAGCTAAAAAAAATATGCTATTAGCAAAAATAATTCAGCTAATAGCATATTTACAGTAACTTCATTTCTTATTTCAAGTACCATTCGTACATTCTCTGTACGCCTTCCTCGATTTCAATTTTGTGGTGCCAGCCCAGTGCATGCAGTTTTGAAGGATCGGTTAGCTTGCGCATTGTGCCGTCCGGTTTGCTGCTGTCGAAGGTCAGTTTACCTTGATAACCTACTGTTTCAACGATCCGTTCAGCCAGTTGACGGATGGTGATTTCCTTGCCGGTTCCGATGTTGATGTGGCAGTTGCGGATATCCTTGCTACCTTCTTTATAGGTATCTTTGAAGTCCACATGCTCCATAACGAAGACACTGGCATCCGCCATTTCTTCGCTCCAGAGGAATTCGCGGAGAGGAGTCCCCGTACCCCAAAGAGTGACTTCTGTTTCGCTGATTCCGTATTTTTTCAGAATAGCCAGAATGTCCTCTTTCGAGCTGTCGCCGTTGACGCCTTCCACCGGACGCAGGTTCATATCCTTGCGTACAGCTTCCCAGTTTCCTTCTTTCAGACAGTGTGCCAAATGAATCTTGCGAATCATGGCAGGCAATACATGGCTGCGTTCCAAATCGAAATTATCATTCGGTCCGTAAAGGTTTGTCGGCATCACGGCGATGTAGTTCGTTCCATATTGCAGGTTGAAGCTCTCGCACATTTTCAGTCCGGCAATTTTAGCGATCGCATACGGCTCGTTGGTATATTCCAACGGTGAAGTCAGCAATACATCCTCCTTCATCGGCTGTTCGGCATCGCGTGGATAAATACACGTACTACCGAGGAAGAGCAACTTTTTCACGTTGTGACGGAAACTCTCTCCGATGATATTCTGTTGAATTTGCAGATTCTTATATATAAAGTCGGCACGGTAGATGCTGTTCGCCATGATACCACCTACAAAGGCAGCGGCAAGGAATACATATTCCGGTTGTTCTTCATCGAAGAATTTACGGACCGCCATGCCATCCAGCAGGTCAAGTTCTTTGTGTGTGCGGCCTATCAGATTTGTATATCCTTTATCCTGCAAATTCTTCCAGATAGCAGATCCCACAAGTCCGCGGTGTCCTGCTACATATATCTTTGCATTCTTTTCCATTCTATCTTTTATTAGTTCACCACAGAAGAAACGGAGGGCACAGAGGAAAAAATAAAAACCTCCGTGTCCTCTGCGTCCTTTGTGGTGAAATGAAATTCATTTAATGTTTGGTAGCAATCATTCGCTTCACTTTTTCCATATCGTGGCGAACCATGATACTTACCAGTTCTTCGAATGATGTTTTGCATGGATTCCATCCCAACAATGTTTTTGCTTTAGTCGGATCACCCAGCAGTTGTTCCACCTCTGACGGACGGAAATATTTAGGATCAACCTCTACCAAAGACTTTCCGGTAGCTACGTCGATACCTTTTTCATTCACGCCTTCGCCTTCCCAACGAAGTTCGATGCCTGCTTCCTTGAATGCCAGCGTTGCGAATTCGCGCACTGTGTGCATTTCTCCAGTGGCAATTACGAAATCTTCGGGAACGTCATGTTGCAGGATCAGCCACATACATTCGATGTAATCCTTGGCATATCCCCAGTCGCGACGTGCATCCAGATTACCCAGATACAGTTTGTCCTGTTCGCCCTGTGCGATACGTGCGGCAGCAAGCGAAATTTTACGGGTAACGAATGTCTCGCCACGGCGTTCACTCTCGTGATTGAACAAGATTCCGTTTACGGCAAACATACCATAGCTTTCGCGGTAGTTTTTAGTAATCCAGAAACCATATTGTTTGGCTACCCCATACGGAGAACGGGGATAGAATGGAGTTGTCTCTTTTTGTGGAACTTCCTGCACCTTACCGAACAATTCGGAAGTAGAAGCCTGATAGATGCGGGTTTTCTTTTCCAGTCCCAGGATGCGTACAGCTTCGAGCATACGCAACGTACCGATAGCATCCGCTTCGGCCGTGTATTCCGGAACGTCGAATGAAACTTTCACGTGGCTTTGAGCTGCGAGGTTGTAGATTTCATCCGGTTGCACCTGTTGAATAATACGAATTAACGAACTAGAATCTGTCATATCCCCATAATGCAGATTGATCGTACGTTTCTGTTTCATGTCGCGCACCCACTCGTCAAAATACAAATGTTCAATACGTCCTGTATTGAACGAAGAAGAACGACGGAGTATACCGTGTACTTCGTAACCTTTTTGCAATAGAAATTCGGCAAGATAAGAACCATCCTGCCCGGTGATGCCTGAAATTAGGGCTTTTTTCATACGCTATTATTTAATATAATTGAAAATGTGGGTGCAAATGTCGGCATTTTTTGTGAGCCAGCCAAGCTACTACTCAATTATTTTTCAGCACAGTCATTCAGCATGGTTTTTTCTCATTATTTTGTCGATAATCAAAGCGATAGCTCCGTCTCCTGTCACGTTGCAAGCTGTGCCGAAACTGTCCATTGCGATGTAAAGCGCAATCATCAAAGCCTGTGCCGATTCGTCGAAGCCGAGCATGGATTGAAGAATTCCCAGAGAGGCCATGATAGCTCCGCCCGGAACTCCCGGAGCGGCTACCATTGTGATGCCCAGCATAAAGATAAATCCGGCAAACAATGGGAAGTCGAACGGCATTCCCTGCATCATCATCAATGCCAGTGCGCAGGCTACGATTTTCAGTGTGCTGCCCGACAGATGAATGGTGGCGCAGAGCGGAATCACGAAACCGGCCACTTCGGCAGATACCCCGTTCTTTTTGCTCTGTTCCAGCGTTACGGGAATGGTGGCTGCCGAAGATTGTGTGCCCAATGCCGTGAAGTAAGCCGGCAGCATTTTGCTAAGTAATTTAAACGGGTTTTTATGTACAAACAGTGCCGCGATGGAATACTGAAAAACCAACAGGAAGATATGAAGAACAAAGATGACTCCGATAATTTTAATAAACACCATCAGGATGGAATATACTTGTCCCGAATGTGTCATGTTGAGGAATATGCCAAAGATATATAGCGGCAGCAAAGGCAGAATGACTGCGCTAATCATTCGTACGATAATTTCCTGAAAATCCCGTGCCACGTTTTTCAATGCGTTGCTGTTCAGTGACGCCAGTCCCAAGCCCAAGGTGAAAGCCAGTACCAAGGCCGTCATTACGTTCATCAGCGGTGGGATGGAGACGGAGAAGTAGGGGAGGATGCCTTGTGCTTCGCTCACTTCTTCAAGCGGTGCTCCCGGTTCGATGAGTGACGGAAACACGGTGATTCCTGTGAAGTAGGAGAGGAATCCCGAAAACAGGGTGGCGAAATAAGCAATCAGAGCCGTCACGAGCAACATTTTTCCTGCACCTTTTCCGATGTCGGCAATAGCCACCGTCACCAGTCCGACGATAATCAGTGGGATAGAGAAATTGAGAAACTCACTGAAAATGCCATTGAAAGTAACGAATATTCGTACTAGCGGAGCCGGGAAAAAAGTACCGATGGCAATGCCCAAAATGATGGCAATAACGATGCGTGCCAACAAACCGATTTTGATCTTCTTCATCCTTGATTTTATTTGTAGACCACAAAAATAATATTTTAATCTAAAATATTGCGAACAAATGTCCTTTTCAACTGTTACTAAGATAACGAATATTCAAAATATACAAGTTATGGCAAATCAGAATAAAACAGATATCGGACTTATCGGCTTGGCTGTGATGGGCGAGAATCTTGCTTTAAACATGGAGAGTAAGGGGTGGCACGTATCGGTTTATAACCGTACAGTTCCCGGAGTAGAGGAAGGAGTGGTAGAGCGCTTCATGAATGGCCGCGCAAAAGGTAAAAACGTCGAAGGATTCACAGATATAAAAGCATTTGTAGATTCGATAGCTATTCCCCGTAAGATAATGATGATGGTTCGTGCCGGAAGTCCGGTTGACGAACTGATGGATCAGCTTTTCCCGTTGCTTTCACCGGGAGACATTCTTATTGATGGTGGTAACTCCAATTACGAAGATACCAACCGCCGCGTCAAACTGGCGGAGTCGAAAGGATTTCTTTTCGTTGGTAGCGGAGTGTCCGGCGGTGAGGAAGGAGCCTTGAATGGAGCTTCTATCATGCCCGGCGGTTCGGAGAAAGCATGGCCGGAAGTGAAACCGATCCTTCAAAGCATTGCGGCAAAAGCACCGGACGGCACTCCCTGTTGTCAATGGGTGGGGCCTGCCGGATCGGGTCATTTTGTGAAGATGATCCACAACGGTATCGAATATGGTGATATGCAATTGATTGCCGAAGCCTATTGGGTGATGAAAAAGTTGTTGGATCTGACCAATGAGGAAATGGCTGATGTCTTTGCCCGTTGGAACGAAGGTAAACTGCGCAGCTATCTGATCGAAATCACCGCCAACATTCTGCGGCATAAAGACAAATCCGGAGGTTATCTTATTGATAAAATCCTGGATGCGGCCGGACAGAAAGGAACCGGCAAATGGTCGGTCATCAACGCTATGGAGCTCGGTATGCCGTTAGGACTGATTGCCACAGCGGTATTCGAACGAAGTCTTTCTGCGCAGAAAGACTTGCGTCATCTGGCTTCCAGACAATATCAGTGTCAACATACACAACCTATATATAATAAGGTGGAACTCGTAAAGAATATATTTTCTGCTCTTTATGCTTCCAAACTCGTCTCTTATGCCCAAGGATTCGCCGTGTTGCAACGTGCTTCCGACGCTTTCGACTGGCATCTCGACCTGGCTTCCATTGCCCGTATGTGGCGTGGGGGATGCATCATCCGCAGTATATTCCTGAACGATATTGCTGCCGCCTTCGAAGCCACCGACAAGCCTAAACACTTGTTGTTGGCTCCTTATTTTAAAGAAGAAATGAAAACGTTGCTTCCCGGATGGAAAAGTCTGGTAGCGGAAGCCATGAAAGAAGAACTTCCTGTTCCTGCTTTCTCTTCTGCCCTGAACTACTTCTATTCGCTCACGTCTGCCGATCTGCCCGCCAACCTTGTGCAGGCACAACGCGATTATTTCGGCGCGCACACTTTCGAGCGCAAAGACGAGTTGCGTGGACAGTTCTTCCACGAGAACTGGACAGGTCACGGAGGAGATACGAAATCGGGTACATATAATGTTTAAATAGAAAACAGCTTTGAAATGATAAATGGGAATTTTTTAGGCACGTGCCTAAAATGAGAACATCCCGCAGGGAAACCTTGCTCCAGCGCTACGCTGGTAAATTTATCATTTACCATCTCAAAACAGAAATTAAAACAACTCTTGAAAAATGGATAACTTTGCAATGATAATCTTCGGTGCGTCGGGTGATCTGACCAAGCGTAAGCTGATGCCCGCTCTTTACTCCCTCTACCGTGAAAAGCGGTTGACCGGAGAGTACTCTATATTGGGTATCGGGCGTACGGTCTACTCTGACGATAACTACCGTTCCTATATATTAGAAGAACTGCAACAGTTCGTAAAGTCCGAAGAACAGGACACAGCTTTGATGGCTTCGTTTGTCTCCCATCTCTACTATTTACCGATGGATCCGGCAAAAGAAGAAGGTTACCCGCAACTCCGCCAACGTCTGGTCGACTTGACCGGCGAGGTAGACCCGGACAATCTGTTGTTTTACCTGGCCACTCCGCCGTCGCTGTACGGAGTAGTGCCCTTGTACCTGAAAGCTGCCGGACTCAACACCCCTCATTCACGTATCATCGTCGAGAAACCTTTCGGTTATGATCTTGAATCGGCACGTGAACTGAATAAAACGTATGCCTCTGTTTTCAATGAGCATCAAATTTACCGTATCGACCATTTTCTCGGTAAGGAAACGGCCCAGAATGTACTGGCTTTCCGTTTTGCCAACGGTATCTTCGAACCTCTCTGGAACCGTAACTATATCGACTACGTAGAAATCACAGCCGTAGAAAATCTGGGCATCGAGCAACGTGGAGGATTCTATGAAACGGCAGGTGCGCTGCGGGACATGGTGCAGAATCACCTGATACAGCTCGTAGCCCTTACGGCTATGGAACCGCCCGCTGTTTTCAATGCCGACAATTTCCGTAACGAAGTGGTGAAAGTCTACGAATCTCTCACCCCGTTGAATGAAGTGGATTTGAATGAACATATCGTTCGTGGACAATATACAGCCTCCGGCAATAAAAAAGGATACCGTGAAGAAAAAGGAGTAGCTCCCGATTCGCGCACGGATACTTATATTGCCATGAAACTGGGCATTAGCAACTGGCGCTGGAGTGGCGTTCCGTTCTACATTCGTACAGGTAAACAAATGCCGACGAAAGTAACGGAAATCGTCGTTCATTTCCGTGAGACACCTCATCAGATGTTTCATTGTGCCGGTGGCAACTGTCCGCGGGCTAATAAATTGATTCTTCGTTTGCAACCGAATGAAGGAATAGTGCTCAAAATCGGAATGAAAGTCCCCGGTGCAGGTTTTGAAGTGCGCCAGGTGACGATGGATTTCAGTTACGCGCAGTTGGGCGGCGTACCCAGTGGAGACGCTTATGCCCGTCTGATAGACGACTGCATCCAGGGCGATCCGACTTTATTTACTCGAAGTGACGCAGTAGAAGCCTCATGGAAGTTTTTCGATCCGGTACTCCGCTATTGGAAAGACAACCCCGACGCACCTCTCTACGGTTATCCCGCAGGTACGTGGGGACCTCTGGAAAGCGAAGCAATGATGCACGAACACGGGGCCGACTGGACGAATCCTTGTAAGAATTTGACGAATACAGATCAATATTGTGAATTATGAAACTATCAGTTTTTCCCTCATCTATTGAAACTTCACGAACATTGATACTCCGCTTGGTGGAAATCATGAATGAAGAGCCGGACAGAGTGTTCAATATCGCAGTCAGCGGTGGTAACACACCTGCTCTGATGTTCGATTTATGGGCGAATGAATATATGGAAATTACCCCGTGGGACCGTATGCGGATTTACTGGGTAGATGAACGCTGTGTGCCTCCCGATAATTCGGACAGTAATTACGGAATGATGCGCAACCTCCTTTTGGGGTTGACTCCCATTCTGTATGAAAATGTATTCCGTATTCGTGGAGAGGCGAAGCCTGCGAAAGAAGCGGTTCGCTATTCAGAGTTAGTCCGGCAGCAAGTGCCGCTGAAGCGTGGCTGGCCCGAATTCGATATTGTACTGCTGGGAGCCGGAGACGACGGACACACGTCTTCCATCTTTCCCGGACAAGAAGATTTGCTGACTTCAAACTCTATTTATGTAGTCAGTGCGCATCCTCGTAACGGGCAGAAGCGTATTGCAATGACGGGATACCCCATTCTGAATGCCCGCTATGTCATTTTCCTGATTATCGGAAAAAATAAAGCCGATGTAGTAGAAGAAATCTACCATTCGGGAGACACTGGGCCCGCAGCCTATATAGCTCATCATGCGCAGAATGTAGAGCTGTTTGTGGATAAAGCGGCTGCCACATACATTGACGATAGTAATAAAAAGATGAACTAAAACGGTTTCGTTGACGAAACTAACAGAAAAAAAGAAAAATATGAATCCTTATCAAAATTCATTTGGAGGTAATATCCCGCAGGACGTAGCCGGGAAACAAGGTGAAAATGTCATTTTTATTGTTTATACTCTAAAAGATACTCCCGAAACTCTTGATAAAGTGAAAGATGTATGTGCTAATTTCTCGGCCATGATTCGCAGTATGCGCAATCGTTTCCCCGAACTGATGTTCAGTTGCACGATGGGCTTTGGCGCCGATGCCTGGAGCCGTCTTTTCCCGGAAAAGGGGAAGCCTAAAGAACTGAACACTTTCGAAGAGATAAAAGGCGGAAAGCACACGGCAGTCTCTACTCCGGGCGACATCTTGTTTCATATCCGTGCAAAACAGATGGGATTGTGTTTTGAGTTTGCTTCCATCATTGACGAGAAGCTCCAAGGCGTAGTTGAACCTGTCGATGAAACTCACGGTTTCAGGTATATGGACGGCAAGGCCATTATCGGCTTTGTAGACGGAACAGAGAATCCGGCAGTTGATGAGAATCCTTATCATTTTGCGGTGGTAGGAGAGGAGGATGCTGATTTTGCAGGAGGAAGTTATGTTTTTGTCCAGAAGTACATTCACGATATGGTTGCGTGGAACGCTCTGCCTGTGGAAGAACAGGAGAAAGTGATCGGGCGTCGTAAGTTTAACGATGTCGAACTGTCTGATGAGGAGAAACCTCAAAATGCGCATAATGCCGTCACCAATATTGGTGATGACCTGAAAATTGTGCGTGCCAACATGCCGTTTGCCAATACATCTAAGGGAGAATATGGCACATACTTCATCGGTTATGCAAGTACGTTCAGTACGACCCGGCAGATGTTGGAAAGTATGTTCATCGGCAATCCGGTAGGAAATACCGACCGTTTGCTTGACTTCAGCACAGCCGTAACAGGAACGCTTTTCTTTGCTCCTTCCTACGATTTGCTGGGAGAATTGGGCGAATAAAAAAAGAAAAATAAGAATAAAAGATTGGAGGAGGATTACACTTTGGTAATCTCCTCCACTATATATTGATCTTTCACTCTCTTACAAGTACATACAAAGTATTCCGGATGTTTCAGGGCTCCTTCTAAAGTATCAGGAAGAATCATCTCTTTGGTACGTCTATCCATTGCCACTGTTGCATATAGAATACCCTCTTTTTCGCATCTCTCAATTAATGCATTTTTTAGTTCTTCTACGCTATATTCCATTTGTGTGAGACTTTATCGCTGCAAAGTTATGGAAAATATGTATATTTTGTGCAATAATATTCTTGTAATATATAAAAATAGCTCCCTAGTTCGTCCGCCGACGAGGGAGCTATCAACACAAAAACTAAACTAGACTTAACTAAACTATTCTATTCTTGGAATTTCACAATCCCTTTCTGTTCTTTGCAAAGGTAGCTATAAAACGGATTTTGGCAAACTATAATCGACAAAAATCACTTTTTTACCGATAAAATAAAGAATAATCAGCTCCTTTCGTCAAGAAAAGTCTGAAAAACTTGCTTATAACTATCGCTGATAGGAATGTATGTCTTGTCAAACACGATACGTCCGCGGTCAATCACACGTATTTTATCTTTTTGTACGATGAATGAGCGGTGCACACGTATGAAACGACTGGATGGCAAGAGCTCTTCCATGGCTTTCATACTCATCAGTGACAGGATAGGCTTGGGAGCGTCTTCCGTATATATTTTAATGTAATCTTTCAGTCCTTCGATATACATGATTTTCTTCAAGTCCACTTGTACCAGTTTGTAGTCACTTTTCACAAAGATACTGTCTATCTCTTCCGGTTTCTGCACGAGTTCGAACCATTGGAGAGCTTTGTTGGCAGCTTGCAGGAAATCAACGTATGAGATCGGTTTCAGCAGGTAATCAAGTGCATTGACACGATAACCGTCGATGGCATACTGTCCGAAAGCGGTAGTAAACACAATACGGGTATGCGGATCTACCATCTTCGAGAACTCCAGACCGTTAAGCTCCGGCATCTGAATGTCCAGAAACAGGAGGTCGACCTCTTCGCCCGGCAATTCTTTCATCGCCTGAACCGCGCTGGAATACTTTCCTGCAAGTTGCAGGAACGGAGTCTTATTCACATAACTCTCTAACAAGCTAAGAGCTAAAGGCTCATCGTCAACGATTGCGCAACGTAACATCATACTATTTTATATCTAAAGTTTTATATCCCAAATATTGTACTTGACGCTTTATACTAAACATTTGTATTTAACGTTTTATACTGAACGTTTTTCTTTCTACTCTCTAATCTTGATACTCAATCTCGATTCGTATACCTTTTCATCTTTTGAGACACCTTTCGACCACGTATAAGCTCCGGGATAAAGAATCTCCAACCGGCGGCTGACCTGTTCCAGTCCCACGCCCGAACCACTCTTATCCTCCACTGTCTTAGGATGATTGCTATTGCGGATTTCACACATCACTTCGTTGGCATTCTCCGAAAGATGAATACTGATGAAACTCGATTCAGTAGGAGAGATTCCATGCTTGAAAGCGTTCTCTATCAAAGAGATAAAGATAAGCGGGGCGATAAGCGTCTGACTGTCGGGCTGAATATCGAATTTAGTAATCATCTGCACGTTGGCGGACAGACGGATGCGCATCAGTTCGATGTAATTGCGGATAAAATCGACCTCCTTACAGAGAGGAACGTATGTCTGCTGGTTATCATATAACACATAACGAAGCAGTTTGCTCAACTCCTGAACGGCTTGTTGCGCTTTGTCCGAATCAAATGCAATCAGTGCATAGATATTATTCAGCGTATTCAGTAGAAAGTGAGGATTCAGTTGGTTCCGCAGGTGCTTCAGTTCCGCTTCCGCACGGTTCCGTTCCGCCTCTTTGCGGGCAGCTTCATTCTGTGTCCATCGGGCACTCATACGGATAGCGGCACTTAGTCCGATAGTGAATACGAGGCTCAACATATCCCTAAGGAAAAACAACCATCCCGGAGGCATCCCCGGCCTTTTGCGTTTGGGGACGAATGACGGATCGAACGTCAGGCTTTGCCAAAGATGAAGCAACACGCCGATGGCGCATAAAAAGATAATGTTGTAGACCACATATCTTTTGGCCTGACCCTGGAAAAGATAACGGGGCACGAGAATGAAATAATTCACGTAGAACACAATCATGAAAGAGAGTGGTACGGCAAGATGGCGCATATAAGCCATCCAGTTAATGTTCCCGTTCCCACGTTCGACGAAGAAGAACGGGAAACCGAACATAATCCCCCAGCTGATAATGTGTATCAGTACTTCCAGGGGACGACGTGCGGATGTAAAGGTTTGTTTCATAAAGACAAAGATAATTCTTTTATTGGTAATTATCCATATTATTCGTATCTGATGGCTTCTATCGGATCTAAATCTGCTGCTTTCTTAGCCGGATACCATCCGAAGAAGACTCCTGTAACGGTACATACTGCGAAGGAGAGGAATACACTCCACGGCTGGATATAGATAGGCCAATGCGCTACGCTTTTGACAATCCAGCTGGCTCCGCAGCCGATAAGCACTCCGATGATACCTCCCGTGATGCTAATCATGATGGCTTCGATGAGGAATTGACTTAGAATGTCGACCCCGCGTGCACCGACAGACATACGCAGACCGATTTCACGGGTGCGCTCCGTAACGGATACATACATGATGTTCATAATTCCGATGCCACCTACTACCAGCGAAATACCTGCGATGCAAGCAAGCAGCGTGGTCATCAAATCGGTGGTTGAGTTGAGCATCGTACTCAATTCCTGTTGGGTACGGATGGTGAAGTCATCGTTATCCGAAGCCTTCAGTTTATGGTTGCGGCGGAGGATTGTACTGATTTCGTCAGTTGCATAGTCCGTCATATCCTCGGTGAGGGCAGAGGCAAACACTCCTTGTAAATACGTAACGGCAAGCAGACGTTTCATCACGGTGGTGTATGGCGCAAGCACTACGGCATCCTGGTCTTGTCCCATGGAGTTGTACCCTTTTGCTTTGAGCACTCCTACCACACGGAAGGGTATCTTGCTGAAACGGATAATCTTACCAACCGGATCACTTCCGTCCGGAAAAAGATTGTCTACTATGGTCTTTCCAATCACGCACACTTTGGCCGAACTCTGTATGTCGGCTTCTGTAAACATCTCTCCGTTCTCAACAGTCAGCTGGCGAATATCGAGATATTCTGTTCCGACACCGTTCACCGAAGCCGGATAGTTGTTGTTACCGGCAATGAGCTGTCCCGATGACGAAACATTGGGACTGATGGCAGACAGAAAACTTGTCTCGTCGCGTAAGGCCTCGTAGTCGGCCAGCTTCAAGGTCTGCATCGCAGACGGGTCCTGCCGGACACCTCCACGCATATCGGCTCCCGGATGAATCATAATCATGTTCGATCCCATCTCGGAAATCTGCTGCTGGATGCTTTTCTTCGAACCTTGTCCGATAGCCAGCATCGTGATGACGGAAGCAACACCGATAATGATACCGAGCATGGTTAGAAAAGCACGCAACTTATTGTTCGCCAATGCCCGGAGAGCTATCTTAAATAAATTAGTTCCATTCATGTTTATAAAGTTATGGAGTTATTAATAGGGTTCTGAAGGTATAAGGCTATTATAAGGTTATAAAGTTATGAGACTGTAAAATGTTGGCGTGATGCTCTAAGCATATCATCTTATAACTTCATTGTTTCTTATCACATGAATTGCTTCTTATAACTTCATTACTCCTTATCACATTAATTAATCCTCGTTGTTTTTCGGCAATGCAGCGAGCGCTTCGGCGGCAGACAGAATTTTCGGATTGGCAGTATCCTCGATAACCTGGCCGTCACGCAGACGGATATTCCGGCTGCTATATTGCGAAAGTTCGGGATTATGTGTCACAAAGATAATCGTACGTCCCTCTGCATGAAGTTTCTGAAACAGTACGAGTATCTCAAAAGAGGTACGGCTATCGAGGTTTCCGGTCGCTTCGTCGGCAAGAATCACTGCGGGGTTGTTGACCAATGCACGTGCAATAGCCACCCGTTGCATCTGTCCGCCGGACATCTGGTTGGATTTGTGTTCCAAACGATCCCCCAATCCTACGGCCTGTAAAGATTCGATAGCGCGACGACGACGTTCGGAAGCACTGACGGCAGAGTTATACATCAGCGGTAGTTCTACATTTTCAACAGCCGTTGTTTTAGGCAACAGGTTGTAACTTTGGAACACGAACCCAATCTTCCGGTTTCTTAGTACCGCACGTTGAGGCTTGCTCATCGTACGTACAGGGATATCGTCGAGCAGATACTCTCCGCTGGTCGGGGTGTCCAGACAGCCTAATATATTAAGCAGCGTGGATTTTCCCGAACCGGAAGTCCCCATGATGGTGACAAACTCCCCTTCATTGATGTTGAACGAAACGCCCCGCAATGCGTGAACGGTCTCGTCGCCTACCTGAAAGTTACGTTTGATATTCTGTATTTCAATTACTTTTTTCATCATCAATAATGTGCTAATATGCCAATAACGGATTGGCACATTGAATAATTATTTTTTCTTCTTTTCACCCGGACGGCTGGGCATAAACGGACTTCTTTCTCCGCCACCTTCCTGATTTCCTTCAGCCGCTACGTTTTCGCCGGGCATTGCGCCTATAGTAGCTTCGGTCACTACCTTTGTCCCTTCGGGAATACCGCTGACAATCTCTGTGGATATACCGTTGCTGATTCCGATTTTTACCGGATGAGCCGTGAATGTGGTTCCTTCACGTGTCCATACTTTATGTTCGCCTTCGCAGTCTTTCACGATGTCATTCTTGCCGATTAACGGTTCTTCCGGATTGAAACGCAGGGCTTTGTTTGGAACGGATAGTACACCTTTTTTATCAAGAATATAAATGGTTATGTTGGCGGTCAGACGTGGTTTTAGTTTCAAGTCCGGATTGTGTGCAGAGATTACTACTTCGTATGTGACTACCGTGCTGGTGCTGGAACTCGTACTGCTGGTGCTACTTGCATCTCCCAGACGAATCTGTGTAACCACTCCTTCAAATATGTCATTCGGATAAGCATCTACCGTAAAACTGGCACGCTGTCCTTCTTCAATACCACCTATATCAGCTTCGTCTACATCAGCTATCACTTGCATCTTTGTCAAGTCGGCAGCGATGGTGAAAAGAGTTGGGGTTTCGAATCCGGAAGCGACGGTCTGACCTTCTTCCACGTCACGGCTGATTACTACACCATCGATGGGTGAAGTTATTGTTGCATAGGACAGGTTGCGTTCTGCTTTCGCTAAAGAAGCTTTGCTGCTGTCATAGTTGCTTTTTGCTTTCTGATAGTTATAGAGGGCCTGTTCGTAATCCGTATCGCTGATGAGCGATTTCTCGTGTAGTCCTTTGCTGCGTTGGTAGTTCTTCTCTTGATATTCGTATTCGGCTTTTGCACCGTCATAAGTAGCTTGCTGTAATGCCAATTCGCTTTGCAGCGTGATGCGGTCCATTTCAGCAATAAGTTGCCCTTTGGTTACTACCGAATTGTAATCTACGTGAATCTTGTCGATGATACCGGAAACCTGCGTACCGACTTCTACTTCCGTCACCGGTTCGATCGTTCCGGTAGCAGTCACCGAATTTGAAATATCACCTTTACTGACAGTAGCGGTGACATACGTCACCTTATGTTTGGCGGGTGAACCGGTAAAGAGCCATATTCCTGCTCCTACAGCCACAACGACTGCTACGGCGATTAGAATAATCTTTTTCGTTTTCATTCGTTTATTATGCTTTTACTAAATTTATAATGCTGTTTTTATATTCTTTATAGAACTAATTGATCTCCCTGATAGAATTTCAGCAACTGTGTATTCAGTATGGCCATATATTTAGCCTGAAGCTGTTCCTGCTGTGCTTGCAGCAAGTTGTTCTTTTCAGTAAGGAGTTCTACGGTATTCTTCATTCCCAGATTAAACTGTTCGCTAATCAATTCATAGCTGATTTGTGTACTTTTCAGCTTTTCGTTTGCGGCTGCATAACGCTGTTGTGCGCTGTTGGCATCCAGCCAAAGGCTTTCAATGGTTTTGTACAGTGCCTTTTGTTCGTCCAGCAAGGAAAGCATACTTGTTTCGTACTGCAATTTAGCTTTTTGTACGGCACTTTTCGTTTGACGGTTATTGAAGATAGGCACACTGACAGACAGTCCGATAGAGTTGTTCCATCCGTTCTTCACTTGTTCTCCGAAGGTGAAGTCGCTACCGCTGGTATGGTTAGTCCCGATTCCTGCGCTAAGACTGATGGTAGGGAAATAGCTCGATTTGGCAATATCAATACCCAGTTCGGAAGCCTCTACATTCAGTTTGCTCGCTTCAATCTCCGGACGAAGGCTTAATGCGCTGATGTACACATCTCTTTTAGTAGGCAGCGGAGCCAGCACATTTTCGTCGGACAGGGCAGGGAGGTAGATGTTCATTTCATTCTCCCCATCCAGTTCGAGCAGTTGTTTCAGTTGCAATTTGTAATCTTCAAGAGTGGCTTGCGCGGTGACAAGTTGGTATCGGTCCGTACTCACCTGTGCTTCCAGTTGTGCGAGGTCACTTTTGGCAATACTTCCGGCATTCAGAAGTTCCTGTCCGCGGTCGCGCTGCGCAATGGAAACTTGCAGGGTGTTTTCGTTTACTCTGACAGATTCGGCTGCATAAAGAATCTGGATATACACTTGGGCGATGGATTCCTGAATATTATTTTCGGAAGTCGCCACATCCAGCTCGGCCATCTGATTGTTCAACTTTTCCTGTTGGATGGTCTTCAGCCGTTTATTACCATTATATAGAGTCCATGAAGCATTCAATCCATAATTACCGTTGTAGCTCGTTTTGCTGTTGCTACTGATAATTTCGCTACCGCTCACCCGGCTACTCGTCTCTTGGTACGGACGATTCACCACCTGTTGGCTGCTAGAAAACGAAAGACTGGGGAACAAGGCAGCTTTAGCTGTCTTCACATCAATCTGCGTGCTGGCCGCAGTTATCCGGTTTTTCCGAATCGTGATGTTCTGCTCCTTTGCGTAGTCGATGCATGACTGCAAATCCCATTGAGCCGGAATCTTCGTTTCTTTCAGCGTATCGACTTGCAGCGGAGAAACCTGGGCAGATATGCCGGATAGCATACCTGCTCCAAGAAATGTCATCACTGTCAATCTTCTTACATTTATCATATTCATACTTCTATTGATTTACTGTTAGCGAAGGTACGTACATATTATATATGCCGCAAAAACGATAGACGGATGACGTTATTTCGCCGTTAAATGATTTTTTTCTGTCGATAGGTAGTTTTTTGAAGAAAAACACGACAAATCTTGCAACTTTTTTGACTACTTGTTTGTTTTAATTATAAAAAATGTATATTTGTACTCATTACAAATTATAACGTAAACATATGAAGAATACACTGCTTACGATCTGGAACTTCTATTTGGAGGGCTTCCGTAGTATGACCTTAGGGCGCACCCTATGGGTTATTATATTGCTGAAATTGTTCGTCATGTTCTTCATCCTCAAAATGTTCTTTTTCCCTAATTTCCTCGGTGATCACCCCACCGATGCCGATAAAGGTACATACGTGGGAAATGAACTGATAGAACGTGCCATCCCTGATAAATCTACTGATTTTTAACTCTTAAACTACATAGGATTATGATTGAAAGTATTGACACCTCGCTGATCGATTGGTCGAGAGCCCAATTTGCGATGACAGCCATGTACCACTGGATTTTTGTTCCCCTCACACTCGGACTGGCAGTGGTGATGGGAATCATGGAGACGTTGTATTATAAAACAGGCAATGAATTTTGGAAAAAGACTGCCCAGTTTTGGATGAAACTTTTCGGTATAAACTTTGCCATCGGTGTGGCAACGGGGTTGATTCTGGAGTTTGAGTTCGGTACGAACTGGAGCAATTATTCGTGGTTTGTAGGCGATATCTTCGGTGCTCCGTTGGCTATTGAAGGTATTTTGGCATTCTTCATGGAAGCTACGTTTATCGCGGTCATGTTCTTCGGATGGGAGAAGGTAAGTAAACGTTTCCACTTGGCTTCCACCTGGCTGACAGGATTGGGAGCTACGATTTCCGCCTGGTGGATTCTCGTTGCCAACGCATGGATGCAGCATCCGGTAGGCATGGAATTCAATCCTGACACTGTCCGTAATGAGATGGTCGATTTTTGGGCGGTGGCTACTTCACCTGTAGCAGTCAATAAGTTCTTCCATACGGTATTGTCCGGCTGGGTGTTGGGTGCTATTTTTGTAGTCGGTATCAGTTGTTGGTACTTGCTGAAGAAACGCAATCGTGAGTTTGCGCTGGCCAGCATTAAGATTGGTGCGATCTTCGGATTGGTGGCATCCTTGCTTTCTGTTTGGACGGGTGATGGTTCCGGTTATCAGATTGCCCAGACACAACCGATGAAACTGGCTGCTGTGGAAGGTCTGTATGAAGGTGGCACCAATGTCGGTTTGGTCGGAATAGGGGTATTGAACCCTGAAAAGAAGACTTACAACGATGGGAAAGATCCTTTCCTCTTCCGTTTTGAAATCCCGAGTATGCTTTCTTTCCTTGCCGAGCGTAATGTGGACGGCTACGTTCCGGGCATTACGAATATCATCGAAGGCGGTTATCAGTTGAAAGACGGTTCGAAGGCTCTCTCTGCTGCAGAGAAGATAGAACGTGGTAAAACGGCTATCGGCGCGTTGGCTGCCTATCGTGCTGCAAAAAGTGCAGGACACGAGGAGGATGCGAAGATTGCATATAATGTATTGCAGGAAAATATTCCCTATTTCGGCTACGGATATATCAAAGATGTGAACCAACTGGTTCCGAATGTTCCTCTCAACTTCTATGCATTCCGTATAATGGTAATCTTGGGTGGATATTTCATCCTGTTCTTTATGGTCGTTCTTTTCTTTATCTATAAAAGGGATTTGAGTAAGATGCGCTGGATGCACTGGATTGCTCTACTGACAATTCCTTTGGGTTATATCGCCGGTCAAGCCGGATGGGTGGTGGCCGAATGTGGTCGTCAGCCGTGGGCTATCCGCGATATGTTGCCTACGATGGCTGCTATCTCCAAACTGGATGTAAGCTCCGTGCAAACCACGTTCTTTATCTTCCTGTTCCTGTTTACAGTGATGCTGATTGCAGGTGTCGGAATTATGGTGAAAGCTATCAAGAAAGGACCGGACGCATAATACTTAATACTTATTACTTAATACTTGAAACTTATGTATATATTTTTGCAACAATATTGGTGGCTTGTCGTTTCCTTGCTGGGAGCCATACTCGTGTTCTTATTGTTTGTGCAGGGAGGTAATTCATTATTGTTCTGTCTGGGTAAAACCGAAGAGCATCGTAAGATGATGGTGAATTCTACCGGGCGTAAGTGGGAGTTTACGTTTACTACATTGGTGACGTTTGGAGGGGCTTTCTTTGCTTCTTTCCCGTTGTTTTACAGTACCAGTTTCGGTGGTGCTTATTGGCTTTGGATGATTATACTTTTCAGTTTTGTATTGCAGGCTGTCAGTTATGAGTTTCAGAGTAAGGCAGGAAATCTGTTAGGCAGAAAGACATATCAGACTTTCTTGGTGATTAATGGGGTAGTAGGTCCTGTGTTACTTGGCGGGGCGGTGGCTACTTTCTTCACCGGTTCTGATTTTTATATTAATAAGGCTAACATGACAGATACCATTATGCCGGTAATCAGTCATTGGGGAAATGGCTGGCACGGATTGGATGCGTTGACGAATATCTGGAATGTAATTCTCGGATTGGCTGTTTTCTTCCTTGCACGTGTATTGGGATCACTCTATTTCATTAATAATATTGATGATAAAGAGCTGAACGATAAATGTCGTCGTGCAGTACGCAATAACACAGTCTTGTTCCTTGTATTCTTTTTGTCATTTGTCATTCGTACATTGGTGTCCGAAGGCTTTGCCGTTAATCCGGAAACACAGGAGATTTACATGCAGCCATACAAGTATCTCACTAACTTTATCGAAATGCCGATAGTGCTGGCTTTATTCCTGATTGGGGTGGTACTGGTTCTTTTCGGTATCGGAAAGACATTGCTTAAAAAGACCTTTGATAAAGGTATCTGGTTTACAGGAATCGGTACAGTACTGACTGTTTTGTCTTTGCTATTGGTAGCAGGATATAACAATACTGCCTATTATCCGTCATACACTGACCTGCAAAGCTCATTGACATTAGCCAATAGCTGCTCCAGTGAATTTACACTGAAGACAATGGCTTATGTTTCCATTCTTGTTCCGTTCGTGATTGCTTATATTTTCTACGCTTGGCGTAGTATCGACCGGCATAAGATTACCGAGAAAGAGATGGATGAAGGAGGACACTCATACTAATAACTTTGTCCATACACTACTATACACTCATACTTTGTCCATATAGAATTTTGAAATAGAGATTCTTGTCGGAACAAATAAACTCCCCTTGTTTAACATCACTCTAAGTCATGGTAGAGAGATGAAATAAGGGGAGTTTTTTATATATTATACTCAGCAGTGTGTCAAAACACTTTTCTTTAGAAAAATACCTCTGCCACACATTGAACTGTGACAGAGGTAAATCTTTCAATTTGGGCATTATGACACCCTCATTATGAATAACACTAATGCTAATTATTTATTGACTACATTTTCCGGTTTGCCAGAAATGTAAGCCTGAAGGTTACTGATTGCAATATTCATCAGACGTTCGCGAGCCTCTATGGTTGCCCAGGCAATGTGCGGAGTGATGTAGCAGTTCTTCGCTGTCAGCAATGGATTGTCGGCACAAGGCGGTTCGGTAGAAAGCACGTCTACGCCGGCTGCATAAATCTTACCGCTATTCAAAGCATCTGCAAGATCTTGTTCGTTGATAAGCGGTCCGCGACCGGTATTGATTAAGATGGCTGTCGGCTTCATCATAGCAAGACGGCGTGCATTAACCATTTCGCGTGTCTCCGGGGTAAGCGGGCAGTGCAAACTGATAATATCGCATTCTTTGAACAATTGATCCAAATCCATCTTCTTGATTTCCGGTGGCAACTGGAAGTGAGATTTAGAAGTCAATGCGTACACTTGCATACCGAAACCGATAGCAACACGTGCTGTGGTATATCCGGTGTTTCCCAGTCCTACCAGACCGATTTTCTTTTCCCGAAGTTCCATCAACGGAGTATCCCAAAAACAGAAATCCTTGTTGTTTGTCCAACGACCTTTGTGCACTTCTTCAGAGTGGTGTTGCACTTGTTGAGTGATGTTCAGGATATGTGCAAATACCATTTGAGCAACGGAAGCGGTGCTGTATGAAGGGATATTAGTAACGACGATTCCCCGTTCTTTGGCAGCAGCTGTGTCTACCACGTTGTATCCGGTAGCCAATACACCGATATATTTCAGTTCGGGCAGTGCAGCCATGTGGTCTGCATTGATGATTACCTTGTTAGTCAGAATTGCTTCTGCACCGGCTGCACGTTCTAATACCTCTTCCGGAGCTGTACGATCATAAATTGTACATTCTCCAAGAACTTTCATACCTTCCCAGGATAAATCTCCGGGATTGGCGGCATAGCCGTCTAAAACTACAATCTTCATTTCAATTTCAATATTAATAATAAGTTATACGTGTTTCCCTAACAATATATTGATATTTTAGGCATGGATTACACGGATTTCACGTTTTCTTTAGATATGCTTTGCATAAAGCATCAGTGTAACCCGTGCCTAAAATATCTCATTTTTTAAATTTGTCTCCCCACAACTGTATCATCCGTTCGGTATGCTTCTGCTCTGCCGGATTGTTTTGCGGTTGCCATATCCGTTTGTCTTTCAGTTCGTCCGGAAGGAATTGTTGTTTGACAAAGTTACCTTCATAGCTGTGTGCATATTTATATTCCTGTCCGTAGCCCAATTGCTTCATCAGTTTAGTCGGAGCATTGCGCAGATGTAAGGGGACAGGCAGATTGCCGGTTGAACGGACTAACTCCAGTGCGTCATTGATCGCACTGTATGCCGAATTACTCTTCGGACTGGTAGCCAGGTAAATCGTTGTTTCAGCTAAAGGGATCCGTCCTTCGGGCCAGCCGATTTTCATCAATGTATCAAAGCAGGCGTTAGCGAGAAGCAGTGCGTTCGGGTTTGCCAAACCAATGTCCTCGGCAGCCGAAATCACCAGTCGGCGGGCAATGAAAGCAGGATCTTCGCCTCCTTCCACCATACGGGCAAGCCAGTAGATCGCTCCATCGGGATCGCTGCCACGAATAGATTTGATGAAAGCGGAGATAATGTCATAATGCATTTCCCCATCCTTGTCGTATGCCAGCGGATTCTGTTGCAACCGTTCGGTCACCATTTCATCGGTGATGACGACAGTCTCTTCCGTTTCCGATTGAACAACGAGTTCCAATATATTAAGCAGCTTGCGGGCGTCTCCACCGGAGAAGCGCAGCATAGCCGTTGTTTCTTTCAATTCAATTTTGCGCTCCTTCAATACGGAATCCGTAGTGATGGCACGTTGCAGAAGTTCCAATAAGTCTTCCTTCTCCAAAGATTTGAGCACATAAAGCTGGCAACGGGACAGGAGAGGGCGGATGACCTCAAACGACGGATTCTCCGTTGTTGCGCCAATCAGCGTGACTGTTCCGTTCTCTACCGCTCCCAACAGAGAATCCTGTTGCGACTTGCTGAACCGATGGATTTCATCGATAAACAGAATCGGGCTGGACTGTGAAAAGAAACGGTTGCTTTTGGCACGTTCTATTACTTCGCGCACATCCTTCACACCGGAAGTTACGGCACTTAACGTATAGAAAGGAGTTTCCAGTTTGTTGGCAATGATTTGCGCAAGGGTTGTTTTACCCACTCCGGGAGGTCCCCAGAGAATAAACGAAGAGATGCGTCCTGCGTCAATCATCTTCCGCAAGATAGCCCCCGGTCCAACTAAATGTTTCTGACCGATATAATCATCCAAAGTTTTTGGCCGTAACCGTTCTGCTAGTGGTTGCATAATTTTTTAGAATACCATTAATACCATGAAGCGGATACCGTTTTTGTTGATACCCGGATTATCACGATAAGTGAAACGATGTACATATTCGACGTGCAGCAACTTGAAAATGTTGTAGATACCTACACTTGCTTCGACATACGGCACTTTCGGGTCCATCACGAAACTGGTGAACTTACCGTCGCGTGTCGGGAAACGGAACAAATCGGGATTGTTGCTCTTGAACGGATTATTCTTGTCCGTCAATGTCCCCCACAAAGCACGTACACGGAACATTTCCCTCCATTTCAGGTTCTTGATGAGAGGAATACGGTTGAAGAGTTTTCCATTCATGTCGTATGATAATGACATGGAAGCATAACGGTCGTTCAGGAATTCCATGTTATTGATCAAGTTGAATGTTTCGCGCTGGGTGATGTAGGACAAGTTGGCCTCCGGCAGGATTAACAACGGGAAAGGAACCGTGTTCCATTCTGCGCCTGCTTTCACGCTGCAATCAATCTTTCCCCAAGAAGCCGGGAGCCAGAAACGTTTCCACACACTTGCTTCCGTACGGTTAAAGTTGTAATCCCCACCCAATACGCCTTTGAAACCCATAGCATGAGTGAGCGTAAAGATAGGAGCGTCCAGCGACACAGGCACGCGGCGTTGCTTGGAATTGACAAATGATTCGCCCGGTGCGTAACGTAGTGTCAGACTTGCTTCGGAAGTTGTGACATCGTGCACACGGGTTTGTGCGGCATCATTGCGCAGGTATTCCAGTTTGCCGGTAGGCTCGTCGTTACGGTGGCGCAACATGGCTTTCACTCCGAATCCGGTCAGCGTTTCGAGTTCATAATTGATGGTGGCGTCGCGCATATACGACATTTGGTCTACTGTCGTTGTCTTGACCGACAGGAAGATATTATCTTTATCCGTAAACAGGAATTTGTCCATCGGAGACATTACGTCATAACTGTACGTTGCCGAAAGATAATGTTTCGGGAACTCCCAAACCACATAATCGCGTTTGTTGAACGAATAGGTCACCGTTCCGCTATATTTCCAGCGTTCGTCTTTCAGACCGTACGCTCCGTATCCGCTCAAGAACCAGTGCTTGTCGAAATGAGCCGTAGTCATACCGCTCAACCGGAAACGGGTACCGTCAATGTAATTGCTCGAAATCATGGTGTTGATAGGACCGATGTCCACTTTGCTCGGATGTCCTTTGCTTCCTGTCTCCACAAAATTTTCAATCAGCGCTTTCGCTCCGAAGATGATGTATTTGAATCCCGGAATCTGTTCGAGACGGTTGACGAATATGTCCATCGAACTTTCTTTCTTTGTCAATGGTACTTGACGGACACTCGCCCAATACTCATCGCTTTTCGAGAGCATATCCGCTTCTTTTATCACGCTGCCTTTCAACCGGAACAGTCGTTGTTCGATAGGATCAAATTTATAATTACTATATTTCGTGGTTCGTTCCACCTGCAATCCACCCGCTGTTTTGTTGGAATTCCAGGAAAGGTCTACGGTCATGTCATCATCCGCCAATACCCAGTTGCCGTTGGGCAGTTGCTCATACTGTTGCGTGATGTCCATGCGGTTGACAAAGTTGACTCCGGTCTTTTTAGGCAGGTTCATCGTACATTTCTGAACGGCATAAGTAGAATCGTTCAATACATACAGATGTCCGGTGAATCCGAAGTCCTGCGAGTTTTGCGGAACAAAAGTAAGGTGGACACATTCGCGTTTGTTTACCATCAATGTATCCATCAGATAATATTTATAAAATGAGATGGCATTGTTACCGATCGGACTAACGAAACGCTGTTGGAGCAACCGGATATCATCATCGTAGATATTGATGTCGGCAAATACGTCTTTCAGTACGGTGCCGAGCATATCTCCTGTAGAGAAGAATTCTTCTATACCATTTGAGTTCTTGCCTTTGATAATCGTTTTCTTGTTTTCGGGATTTTTGCGGTAGATGGTTTGCGACGACGTTTCCTGTACGGAAATAGGGAGAATCAACTTATTGGTTGTTTCCGACACTTCCACCTGATCTCTTAAAAATGAATATTTCTTGTAGATACCTTTTTCGAGCTTTTCCGGTGTGAGGTCGTTGATAGACATTTTCATCTTCTCGTACTTGTCGTACTGATAGTACTCGTTCACTTCGAGGACTTGTGCCTTTTTGTGTTCGATTACCTTCTTCATGAATTCCACTGCCGGATTGTTTTTGCGGGAATATTTCTCCTTTTGAGGTTTCACGACAACCTCGTTCAGAAGCACATTGTCCGGAGCTAACTTAACGTTCACTGTCTGATTGTTGGAACCAACCCGAACCGTTTTACTGATATAACCTACAGCGGAGAACACCAGTGTTCCTCCGTTTCTGCGGGCTTCAAGACTGTATTCTCCGTCAATATTGGTGATGGTACCCATATCTCTCTTTTCCTGGTAGTAAACAGAAATATACATCAATGGCTCGTGGGTAACCGAATCAGTGACTACCCCTTTAATTTGCTGCGCAAAAGCATTGGAAGCTACCAATACGAGTAAGAACAGTATAAGTATTTTGTTATATCGTTGTATCATAACGTTCGTAGTAGGGCTGCAAAGTTAACAAATAACTCTAAGGATAACAGAATATATAACTTTTTTTACCCATCGTTTTTGGTTATTTACAAGCATATATCGTCCGATAATCCAAGGAACATCCCTCTGTTAATCCTTTTGATAAGGCAGTTTCGGCACTTCGTTCTCCCGGTTCCGACATTTGAAACCTTTGATCCCGTTGTAGGACACTTTTTGTTTCGACCCTTGAAACTTTTTGTTTCCCGGCATGAAACTGTTGGTTTCTCGGTGTGAAACACTTTGTTTCCCGGTGTGAAACTATTAGTTTCCCGGCGTGAAACTAACAGTTCCATGCCGGGAAACGGAATGGAACATGCCGGGTAAATGTTATTTGCTCGTAAGTATCTGTACAATACGCTCTGCGGTACGTCCGTCCCAACGTTCGGGAAGTTCGCCGCGTTTCCACTCACCGTGCATCAACGTATCCATTGTTTTGGCAAGTAGGGCAGGATCTTCTCCGACAAGTTCGTTGGTTCCCGTGCGCCACGTTTCCGGATGTTCGGCATACGTGTTGAGCGTGATACAAGGAATACCCAGGAATGTCGCTTCTTCGGCTACGTTTCCCGAATCTGTTATGATTCCTTTCGCCTTGTTTATCAGATAACCGAAGAACAGGTAGTTCTGTGGCGGCATAATATGGAGATTCGGGGCTTCGATGTCCAAGTCTTTGATGGCGTTGCGCACGTAGGTGTGCAGCGGTGCGACGATAGGCATACCGGCAGACTTGTCGATGATTGTTTTCATCAGCTGACGTAGATTCTCCTTATTGCCAAGTAATACACGGCGGTTGAGAGTAAATAGGAGATAATTTCCTTCTTGCAGTCCCAGGACGGAGAACCATATCGGTTTGAGCAAGCGGTTCCGGTTGTAGCGGATGGCATCAATCAGAATGTTGCCTACATAATATACGTTTTCGCTTTCCGTTCCCGTTTGGTTCAGGTTGCGGTTGGCAACCATGCCGGCTGTGAACAGATAGTCGGATAGTCCGTCTGTAATCATACGGTTGACTTCTTTCGGCATTTTCATATCGAAAGAGCGGGTTCCGGCTACGAGATGCGCTACCTTGATACCTTGTTTCTTGGCAACGATGGCACAACTCATGGTTGCGGTCAGGTCGTCTACCACAAGGACTACGTGTGCCGGATTCTCCGTCAGTTCCTGTTCGAAGGCTACCATGATTCCGGCTGTCAAAGTCGTTGGATTACTGCTTTCCACTCCCAGATAAACATCGGGAGCTTTCATGTCGAGATCCGAAAAGAGAGAAGCGTCCAGACTTGTATCGTCTTTCCTTCCTGTATAAACCAGTCGGTAAGAGATACTTTTACCCAGCGCCCGTGCGGCTTCAATAGCGCGTGTAATGGGAGCTATCTTCATAAAATTGGGGCGTGCCCCCGCAACAATTGTTATTTTCATATTGTTTCTATCTTATTCGGTTTAATTCGTGAAGCAAAAGTACATTTTCTTACGGAATTTATTCGTTACTTTGCATACAAAATAACAAATATATGCCCACATTCGTTCAAATTCTTGATTTTATAGGCACATTTGCCTTTGCTATTAGTGGTATCCGGCTAGCTTCGGCGAAACGTTTCGACTGGTTCGGCGCTTATGTGGTAGGACTTGCTACGGCTATCGGCGGTGGTACTATCCGTGATGTACTGCTCGACGTGACACCGGGATGGATGACTGACCCTATCTATCTGATTTGTACAGGACTGGCTTTGTTATGGGTCATCTGTTTCGGACGCTGGCTCATCCGGCTCAATAATACTTTCTTCATTTTCGATACCATCGGTCTGGCACTGTTTACCGTGGTAGGTGTAGGCAAGAGTATTGCTTTGGGTTATCCTTTTTGGGTGGCGATTATCATGGGTAGCATTACGGGAGCGGCCGGTGGAGTGATTCGTGACGTATTTATCAATGAAATACCTCTCATCTTCCGAAAAGAGATTTACGCAATGGCTTGCGTCGTAGGCGGTATTGCATATTGGATTTGCGATCTCGCAGGTATGGAGTCCTACGTCTGCCAGTTGGTTGGCGGATCAGCCGTGTTTCTGACTCGCATCTTAGCTGTAAAATATCACATCTGCCTGCCTATATTAAAAGGTGGTGAAGAGCCGGAAGAATAAAAAAACGATACTGCCCGAGTGAATGTGTTCATCTTGTTTCTATCGGATAGCTAATAAGTATATTATCTTAATAGTTTATATTATAAAATTAGGCACGGATAACACGGTTGCTGTATGGTAATCATCATTCTAGCAACCGTGAAATCCGTGCAATCCACGCCTAATAATATAAAATTATTTAGCCCGTTCTTCTTACTTGTTTTTTGTTTCTTACTTCTCTTCCTTTATATACAGTTCCCCCTGAAAACTAATGGACTGACGGTTTTGCATATTGACATCGATGCTTGCCGAACCATTGGGGAAGACTTTGACTCTGTATTCATACCTGTCTTCGGGATTGCGTGCGATAAACTTGATGACCGCATTTCCTTTCTTATCCATTTCCATACTGTATTCTTTGAGCACAGCTTTAAAATTAAGCCCGTCGCCTCCGCCATAGGGGATGCTGTAAGCCCGTCCATAATAAGGCAGATAAGAAATGACCGAATCGTTTCTGATTTCCAGTGAGTAGGAAGATGTCAAAGGGACGGAGCGTCCGCGCATCGGCATGGCGGTGTTGACATCTATCTTGTAGTTTTCAGATTCAATCAGCTTCTTTACGGCTTCTTTCTTCTGTTCTTTCTTTTCTTTTTTACTTTGAGCCGAAAGGGTAGGGATGCCCACTAGCAAGGCTAGTAACAGCATAAAGATTTGTTTCTTCGTTCTCATATCAGTTGTATTTAGGTTGATGTATATATGTATAACAACCAAATATAAGAAAAAGACAGGGATAGTTCTGTTTCCTTTAATGAAAATTAAACAGAAATCCCTGTTATTTATAAGTTTAGACCAATTAAGGGCATAATCAACTTTTGAATAGAAACTCTTAGGAAGAAAGTTAGAACAGGCTTTTAGAACTGTTCCAGTATTTCAATTCGTTTTTCAATGGGAGGATGAGTGGCAAACAATCCGTTGATTCCGCTGAATATACTTTTCGATTTCTTTTTAGGATTCTGTATAAATAATTGCGCCACGTCTTTCCTCTCTACTGCCTCGATGGCAGGATCTGCCGATATTTTGCGGAGAGCGCTGGCCAGTGCCAACGGATTCTTCGTCATTTCTGCCGACCCTGCGTCTGCCATATATTCGCGTTTGCGTGAAATGGCAAAACGCATCAGGCTTGAGAAAAGATAACCGATGGCAGCTATCACTAAAGCGACTAGAATGAAAAGAAAAATGCCGCCACTACCTTTGCTGTTGCTGCGTACACGTATGTGAGTAATGGTATACAAGGTGATTTCTGTCAGCATGGAGAAGATACCGACAAAGACGATGGATATAATCAGCAAACGCACGTCACGGTTGCGGATATGGCTTAGCTCATGCGCAATCACTGCTTCCAGTTCTTCATCATTCAGTTTTTTGATGATACCTTCCGAGAGGGTAACAGTGTATGTGCGCTCGTTGATGCCGCTTGCAAATGCATTCAGAGAACTGTCATAGATGATATTGATTTTCGGCATCTTCATGCCTTGAGACATACATAGGTTTTCCACCAGGTTGTAAACGCGCTTATTCTTTATACGATCCAGCGGCTTGGAGCCGGTGGCAGAATTGATAATGTTTGTGTTGGCCCAGTAGGCAATCAGAAACCAGATGATTACGATCCCCATGGTGTATGGCAATGAAGAGAGGAAGAAATGATTGACCATTGGCATTATTTCTATTTCCATACTCTTTCCGTATCCAAAAAGAACCAACAGGTAGCAGGATAGATAGAGGAGTGCTGCCACAAGACAAGGAAACAGGAATAATAGAAATGCAGAGCGCAGATTATTCCGGCTCTGCTGTGTTTGGATTCCGACGTATTGCATGCGTGTTCAACTTTTGTAATTGAGTGGACGGTGTGAATAAAGAGTTTAGAAACTAATTTTAGGTGCCTGATCCAGATTCGCACGTTCGTTCTTCCCCAGGTCGAACATGATTTCTCTTTGGAATCCGGTCATTCCTGCTACTATATTCGACGGGAATGTCTGCACAGCGTTATTATATTCTTTGGTTGCCGAGTTGAAGTAGCGGCGCACAGCAGCCAGTTTATTCTCTACGTCGGCAATTTCTTCCTGTAATTGCAAGAAATTCTGATTAGCCTTCAAATCGGGATAAGCCTCGAGAGTGATTTTCAATCCTGCAAGAGCAGAGCTTAACTGGTTTTCGGCAGCTATCTTATCATCGATTGTTTTTGCGCTGACTGCACCGTTACGTGCCTGAATCACTCGGTCGAGCGTTTCCTTTTCGTGTGCGGCATATCCTTTCACGGTGTCTACCAGTTGGGGAATGAGATCATGACGTTGCTTTAACTGAACATCGATGTCGGCGAACGCGTTTTCACGATTGTTTCTCAATTTCACTAATGAGTTGTACATGGAAGCAAAGATGATTCCTAGCAATACAATAATCCCTACAATAATAAGTATGGTCATAGTTTTTTGTTTTATTTAATAATATAAAATCAAAAGTAATCTATTTGGTTCTTTTAACCAAGCAGTAGGGGATAAATTTTGCTAATACCACCTAAAAACTATCAGAAAGCACCTGAATACTGTCATTTGATAGAATTGACCCCCAAGAAATGACGAATTTTCCCCTACTGGATACACAAAATACCTTTAAACTTGCAAATGACGAGAAAAAACGAATATTAACCATAAAACCATTAAAGTATGAAAAGTTTAAGTTTCAGAAAAGATTTAATTGGAGTACAGGAAGAGTTGCTTCGTTTTGCTTATAAATTAACGGCCAACCGTGAAGAAGCAAATGATTTATTGCAGGAAACATCTTTAAAAGCATTAGATAATGAGGAAAAATATGTACCGGACACAAATTTCAAAGGATGGATGTACACTATCATGCGTAACATCTTTATTAATAACTACCGCAAAGTAGTACGCGATCAAACTTTTGTTGATCAAACCGATAATTATTATCACTTAAATCTGCCACAAGATTCAGGATTTGAAAGTACGGAAGGTGCTTACGACCTGAAAGAAATGCACCGCATCGTCAACGCACTCCCCCGGGAGTATAAGATTCCTTTCTCTATGCACGTATCAGGTTTTAAATACCGAGAAATCGCAGAGAAATTAGGATTACCATTAGGCACCGTGAAGAGCCGCATATTCTTCACACGCCAACGTTTACAACAGGAATTGAAAGATTTTGTATAAATGAGGATAACGCATACAAACAAGCTTATTAGCAGAAGGAGCAATGAGAATCTATCTCATTGCTCCTTTCTTTTTTATGGCTGGCTTTATTTACGATCGTAAATTCCTCCTTGTTATTTGCTTTTCTTCTTTTTGCTTTTTTTCTTTTCAACGGCCTTCTTTTCCGGTGGAAATTTAGGAACCAGATTCATCAGCCGTAATATCTGACTTTGTCGTTTTAGTATGTATGACGAAGGTTTTGCCGAGTTAAATCGTATCGGGTTGGGTAGGGTGGCAGCGATGAGCGCGCATTGTCCCCGGGTCAGCTTGGCGGCTGTTGTTCCGAATTTGTTTTTTGCGGTTGCTTGTGCGCCGTAGATGCCATTTCCCATTTCTATAGAGTTGAGATAGACTTCCATGATTCGCTCTTTCGACCAGAATAGTTCGATGAGAAACGTAAAGTAGACTTCGAGTCCTTTGCGTATCCACGAAGATTGCGGCCATAAGAACACATTCTTGGCTGTCTGCTGACTGATGGTGCTTGCTCCCCGTTTCCGTTTGCGTGTTTCGTTCTCTTTCATCGCTTTCTTGATTTCTACGAGGTCGAATCCGTTGTGTTCGGCAAAACGGTTGTCTTCGGAGGCTATGACCGCCATCGGCAGGTTGGGAGATATCTTATCAAAAGAAACCCACGTGTGCTTCCACGTGGGTTTATCTCCTGAAAAAACTTGCTGAACGCTTCGGATAACCATCAACGGAGTTACATAAACCGGCATGAAACGATAAATAATCACTGCCAGTAGCGTTGATGCAAAGAAGAAAATCAGCAGGTTGCGCGTATAGCGCAGTAATTTTTTAATGAGTGGCTGCTTGTGCATCTCTAATCATTTGCTCACTTGCGTACATGTATACTTCTACACGACGGTTTTGTTCGCGACCGGCAGCAGTGTCATTGCTTGCAACGGGATCGCTTTCACCCATTCCCTGTACACCCTTGATCTGATTGGTGGAAACACCGCAACTCAACAAGTAACTGGACACACTCTGTGCACGTTCTTGTGATAAGTTCAGATTCTTTTGCTGGCTTTGTGCAGCAGTACTGTTCTTCCAGCCCTGGTTGTCGGTATATCCGTAGATAGACACGTCCATATCCCGGTTCTGGTTGAGCACATTGTTGGCAAACTTGCTTAAAGCAGATTTAGCAGCAGCACTTAGATTTGCGTTGCCGGTAGTGAAAAGAATACCCGAGTCGAATGTTACTTTCACGGCTTGCAATCCGTTGTTGTCTGTTATCTGTTCTACTTGTGCGCCTTCAATTTGTTTTGCTTCTGCTGCTGCTTTGTCCATCTTCTTACCGATAAGAGCACCTGTGCCTGCACCTACTGCCGTACCAATAGCAGCACCGATAGCAGCGCCTTTACCTTTACCGATAACACCTCCCAGGATTGCACCTAGTGCAGCGCCCGAACCACCACCGATAGCAGCACCTTTACCAGTGTTGTTCATACTTCCACAGCTACCAAATATCATGGCAATACTCATGAAGAGAACCATAAATTTCATCTTGTTCATAATGTTGATGTTTTTTAATTGGTTTATAAAAAATGTTTTGTATACGAATTGCTTCGCATTATAAATAACAATGCAAAGATACATATTATTTGGCAAGCGTGTACATTTTAAGTTAAAATAACTCGGACGAACCCCTTTGTTTGTTAATAAAGGGAAATGATAACTATCCTTTTGTCGTTGAAGGGATACTTAAGCGCTTCTTTTTGATAATAATGAACCAACTCAAAAGAATTAACCCTTTGGCAACCGTGGTGACGCAGACTGCCCACCAGATTCCTTCCACTCCCATGCCCATCCGTACAAACAGGATGGCAAGCGGAATACGCATATAGTTGCAACTGATGCTGATGATGGCAGGAGGGATGGTGCGCCCGATGCCGTAGAATACTCCCTGCATGGTGATTTCGAGCATCATGAAGAGCTGGGAATATCCGTCGATACGGAGGAACACACCTCCGGCTTCGTAGGCCGCCTGTTCGGGGACGAATATGGCAAAAACTTCATTCCCGAAGAACACGAATAGCAATGTACAGAATGTTCCGAAGATTCCCGTCATCCATAGAGTCGTATACCAAGCTTTAAGTACCCGTTCAATTCGTCCGGCGGCGTAGTTTTGGGCGATGAAGGCACTTAGTGCGGTGGAGAATCCCTGCGAAGTGTTCCAGGTGATTGCTTCGATTTGTCCTCCGGTGGTGAAAGTCATAAGACCGATGTGCCCGCCCTGTTCCGAGGCAGTGCGGCAAAGGAACATATTGACGAAAGCAAACAGTGTATTCAAAGTAGCCACGGGTAATCCCAGTTTAAAGATTCTCCGCGTATATTTTTTCTTTAGCCGCGTGAAGAAAGGGAAACCGCCAAGCAGAGCATCCCGGCAACGCAACTGATAGACGAAAATCAGGAAAACACTTGCTTCCGCAATCCAGGTAGCGTATGCCGCACCGTTGGTTCCCAGTCCGAAACCGAAAATGAAGAGTGGGTCCAGAATGATATTCAGTATCAATCCTGTGCCACTGATAAAGAACGGGACTTTGCTGCGTCCTGCCGCATTATAAATTCCGGTGAAGGCGGCGGAAAGGAAAACGAAAGGTAATCCGGTCGATACAATCCGCAGATATTGGATGGCACTGGCCGTAATATGTTCTTCAAGTTCGTAGATCCGTATGATGGGTTCTGCAAATATAAAAAGGAGTGTGCCCCAACAGATGGAAATAATCAAAGCAATCGTGATGTTATGGGACGCGAAACTGCGGGCATCTTCCTGGCTTTGTGCACCGATGGATTGTCCGACGCTCACTTCAGATCCCACCTTATTTAATAAGGAGATAGAACCGGACATCCAGGTCAGGATTCCGACAGAACCGATGGCAGCTACGGCTTCACTTCCCAGTCGTCCTACCCACGCCATATCTGTGAGACTATATGCCATTTGAATAAACGACGTTGCCATGATCGGCATTGCCAGATTAAACAGTTGACGGTTGATAGGGCCTTGTGTCAGATTCTTTATTCCTTGCATATAATTTTTCTAATCAAAATGGGGTGCAAAGATACGCAAAATTACTATCTTCGCACATCTAATTATTCATTAATCAAAGTATATAGATACTATGAAACAGAAATTTTCTACTATTTTTCTCCTGTTACTTCTCTTTTTAGCAGGTTCACGAGTGGTAGCGCAAAATGCTCCGAAACCTTTTGATATTGAACAACCTTCACTTCGCGTATTCCTTCCTGCGCCGGAACTGGCAACGGGGCGTGCTGTGGTCGCATGTCCGGGAGGTGGATATTCACATTTGGCCTTCGAACACGAAGGCTGTGATTGGGCACCCTACTTTAATAAGCAAGGTATTGCATTGATTGTGCTAAAATACCGGATGCCGAATGGTGATCGTACATTACCCATTTCGGATGCTGAAGCAGCAATGAAAGTTGTGCGTGACAGTGCCGATGTCTGGAATTTGAACCCGAATGACATTGGTATCATGGGCTCTTCTGCCGGTGGACATCTGGCTTCTACCATTGCCACTCATGCCAAGCCCGAACTTCGTCCGAACTTTCAGATTCTTTTCTATCCTGTGATTACGATGGATAAATCATATACCCATAGGGGCTCTCACGACAACCTTTTGGGAAAAGATGCTTCTGCCGATTTGGAACTTGAATATTCAAATGAAAAGCAAGTGACGAAAGATACACCACGTGCTTTTATCGTATATAGTGATGATGATAAAGTTGTTCCACCTGCTAATGGAGTTAATTATTATTTGGCGCTGAACAAGAACAATGTTCCTTCAGTACTTCATATTTACCCTTCCGGCGGACATGGATGGGGAATTCGCGAGGGTTTCCTCTATAAGAATGAAATGTTGGACGAACTGACGTCTTGGCTCCGTAGTTTCAAAGTGCCTCATAAAGATGCTATCCGTGTGGCTTGCATTGGAAATAGTATTACGTATGGAGCACGCATCAAGAATCGTGATCGTGACAGTTATCCGGCTGTGTTGAGCCGTATGCTGGGAGAGGCTTATTGGGTAAAGAATTTCGGAGTCAGTGCCCGTACTCTGCTGAACAAGGGCGATCATCCTTATATGAATGAAAAGGCATATCAGGATGCGTTGGCTTTCAATCCCAATATCGTTGTTATTAAATTGGGTACGAATGACAGTAAATCATTCAATTGGAAGTATAAGTCAGACTTCACGAAAGATCTGCAAACGATGGTAGATGCTTTCAAAGCGTTGCCTGCCCAACCAAAGATTTATCTCTGCTATCCTTCTAAAGCTTATCAGACCGGAGATAATATCAATGACGACATTATTTCTAAAGAAATCATTCCGATGATAAAGAAGGTTGCCAAGAAAAATAACTTGTCTGTCATCGATCTTCATACGGCAATGGACGGAAAGTCCGAACTGTTTCCGGATAAGATTCACCCGAATGAAGAAGGCGCCAAAGTGATGGCGAAAGCTGTTTATCAGTCTTTGAAAAAGTAAAACAGAAACGCGATAACCACAGAATTTCCGGTTGAAACTTTCTCAAAAAGAGATTGTTTCAACCGGATTTTTTTTAGTTTAATGACGAATAATCTTCTTATAATATGCTAAAAAGTATCTTTCTGTAAATGCAGTTTGTGGGTAATCTGTATTTTTGCGCCCGAAAAAATAATAAAATGATAAATAGCGTTATGAATAGACTACAAGATTTTACCTTTTTCTCGCAGTTGATGGCTAACGCTAACATGGGATGGTGGAAAGCCAATTTATCAACTGCAAGTTATGAATGTTCTGACTTTATAATTGAGTTATTAGGTCTGGATCAGACCGGAGTTATCAGTTTTGAAGACTTCAATAAACGTATTCTGAAAGAGGAGCAGCATCCTACGACTGTTCATTCTTTCAGTGTGCATCAAAGACCGGAAGTGGTATATTTGCTGGATACGGTGAAAGGAGCTGTCTGGATACGCAGTAAGATTTGCTCTCAAGAAACGGACGAAGACGGAAATGAAATTGTTTATGGTATAGCCGAAGTACAGGATGCTCCCAATATGGCATCTGCTTATCAGGCCTTGCGGCATAGTGAACGTCTCTTATATAACATTTTCAAGCATTTGCCTATTGGTATCGAACTATATAATATGGATGGGGCATTGGTGGATTTGAACGATAAAGAATTGGAGATGTTTCATGTAGAGAAGAAAGAAGACATCTTGGGTATCAATATTTTCGAGAATCCCATTTTTCCGAAAGAGATGAAAGAGTGGCTGAAGAAGAATGAAGATGCCGACTTTACTTTCCGTTATGATTTTTCGAAAGTCGGATCGTATTATCGGAATAAGAAAAAAGGAGGTACGATTGATTTGGTGACTAAAGTGACTACATTATATGATAGCGAACACCAGCCGATAAACTATCTGTTGATTAATATGGATAAGACAGAGACAGCTGTAGCCTATAATAAAATTCAGGAGTTTGAGGAGTTCTTTGAACTGGTCGGCGATTATGCCAAGGTCGGTTATGCTCACTTCAATGTTTTGAGTGGACACGGCTATGCTCAAAAAAGCTGGTACAGCAATGTGGGTGAAGCGGATGAAACTCCATTGTGCGACATCTTTGGTACATACCGGCATTTCCATCCCGATGACCGTGCCTTATTGATTCGTTTTTTGGATGACGCACGAAAGGGACTTACTACCAAACTTGGCAAAGAGATGCGTATCCTTAGAGAGGATGGCACATGCACATGGACGTATGTCAATCTGTTAGTAAAGAAATATGCCCCGCAAGACCAGATTATCGAAATAATCAGCATCAATTATGATATCACAGAACTGAAAAGGACAGAAGAAATGCTTGTCAAGGCACGTGATAAAGCTGAAGCGTCCGATCGGTTAAAGTCTGCATTCCTGGCTAATATGAGTCACGAAATCCGTACCCCTTTAAATGCCATTATCGGTTTTTCAAGTCTGTTGGCTACTACGGAAAGTGCGGCGGAAAAGGAACTTTATAATTCCCTGATCGGTCATAACAACAAACTGTTATTGAATCTGATAAATAATGTGATTGATCTTTCTAAGATAGAATCCGGTTATTTGGAATTACATCCGGATTGGGTCAATCTTACCGAGCTTCTTGACGAGAGTGTAGCGGAGTATGTTCATCAAGTACCGTCCGGCGTTGAGCTTTTGACCCACTATCCGTCACATGATTCTCTGGCAGAATTGGATAGATTGCGTACCAAACAAATATTGAGTAATTTCCTTTCGAATGCCTTAAAGAACACTACCACCGGACACGTGGAAGTCTTCTATGAGGTAGACCATCAGTTTGTCAGAATCGGAGTTAAAGATACCGGTCGGGGCATCCCGCAGAATATGCTTAAAAAGATATTCGAAAGGTTTGAGAAGTTGGACTCCTTTGCTCAAGGGGCCGGTTTGGGCTTATCTATCTGCAAACTGATTGTTGAGAAGATGAACGGGCGGATATTAGTCGATTCCCAACTGGGGATAGGTACCACTTTTATAATCGAACTGCCGTGTCGCTCTATGTTTGTTGAATAAGTATATGTGAAGAAAATTAAAAGAAAAATCCCTTGATAACGATTGATTATCAAGGGATTAATTTTGTTTTTTGTGATCCGCCTGGGGCTCGAACCCAGGACCCCAACATTAAAAGTGTTGTGCTCTACCTGCTGAGCTAGCGAATCAATCCTTCAGTGCTTTCTTTCGAATGCGGGTGCAAAGGTAGAACATTTTTTTATAACTCCAAAAGAATTCAAACATTTTTCTTATCTTTGTGCCATTATCAACAATATATAATCATACATATGGCTGCTGACGATAAAAAAATTATCTTCTCGATGGTGGGAGTAAGCAAAGCTTTCACTCCTAATAAGAATGTGCTGAAAGACATTTACCTGTCGTTTTTCTATGGAGCGAAAATCGGTATTATCGGTTTGAACGGTTCCGGTAAATCAACGTTGCTGAAGATCATCGCCGGTTTGGAGAAATCCTTTCAGGGAGAAGTCGTGTTTTCTCCGGGATATTCCGTGGGGTATTTGGCACAGGAACCTTATTTAGACAACACAAAGACAGTAAAAGAAGTAGTGATGGAAGGTGTGCAACCCATTGTTGACGCACTGACAGAATACGAAGAAATCAATCAAAAATTCGGTTTGCCGGAGTATTATGAGGATCAGGATAAGATGGATGCTCTCTTTGCCCGCCAAGGTGAATTGCAAGATATCATTGATGCAACTGATGCATGGAATCTGGATAGCAAGTTGGAGCGTGCGATGGATGCTCTCCGTTGTCCGCCTGAAGATCAGCCGGTAGAAAATCTCTCCGGAGGTGAACGACGCCGGGTAGCTCTTTGCCGTTTGCTGTTACAGAAACCGGATGTACTTTTGCTGGACGAACCTACCAACCACTTGGATGCAGAGTCTATCGATTGGTTGGAACAACATTTACAACAATATGAAGGTACGGTTATTGCTGTGACGCACGACCGTTACTTCCTCGATCATGTTGCCGGATGGATTCTTGAACTGGATCGTGGTGAAGGTATTCCTTGGAAAGGTAACTACTCTTCTTGGCTGGAACAGAAGACCAAACGTATGGAAATGGAAGAAAAGACCGCCAGCAAGCGTCGTAAAACACTGGAACGTGAGTTGGAATGGGTACGCATGGCCCCGAAAGCCCGTCAGGCGAAAGGTAAGGCACGTCTTAACTCTTATGACAAATTGCTGAATGAGGACGTGAAGGAGAAAGAAGAGAAACTTGAAATCTTTATTCCGAATGGTCCCCGTCTGGGTAATAAGGTCATTGAAGCCAAACATGTGGCTAAAGCATACGGTGATAAATTGTTGTTTGATGATTTGAACTTTATGCTTCCTCCTAATGGTATTGTCGGTGTGATTGGTCCTAATGGTGCGGGAAAGACAACATTGTTCCGCCTGATTATGGGATTGGAAACAGTGGATAAAGGAGAATTTGAAGTAGGAGAGACTGTAAAGGTGGCATATGTAGACCAGCAGCACAGGGATATTGATCCGAATAAGAGCGTATATCAGGTAATTTCCGGTGGTAATGAGTTGATCCGTATGGGTGGACGTGATGTGAATGCGCGTGCATACCTTTCCCGTTTCAATTTCTCCGGAGGCGATCAGGAAAAGCTCTGCGGCGTATTGTCCGGTGGTGAAAGAAACCGCTTACACTTGGCGATGGCTTTGAAAGAAGAAGGTAATGTGCTGTTGCTCGATGAGCCTACCAATGATATCGACGTAAACACACTGCGTGCTTTGGAAGAAGGTCTGGAAGATTTCGCCGGCTGTGCAGTAGTTATCTCGCACGACCGTTGGTTCCTCGACCGTATCTGTACACACATCCTTGCTTTTGAAGGAGACTCCAATGTATTCTACTTCGAAGGTTCTTATTCAGAATACGAAGAAAACAAGATGAAACGTTTGGGAAATGAAGAACCAAAACGAGTTCGTTATAGAAAGTTAATGACTGACTAGCGTAAAGTAATAGATCGAAGCATTTCTAATGCTTTCTGTTTCAAAATAAAAGGCTCCGCAAATATTGTGGAGCCTTTATCATTTTATAACAGGACGAAACGTTTATCTCTCTTAAAAAATTGTAGTATAATCGTAATGTAGTTCTAAATATTATTAATTATATTTGTGCACAGTTTTTAAAAGCAAACAATTTATATTAACTAATCAACTACATTTATGTTAAAGAGAATGCGATCTTTTTTAGTGCTAGTAATGTTGTTTATTACCGTCACGATGAGCGCGCAGGTTACTACAGCCACTATGAGTGGTAAAGTGACCGCACAAGATGAACCAATCATTGGAGCAACAATCGTTGCGGTTCACGAACCATCAGGTACTCGTTATGGTACAGTGACTAACGTTAGCGGTCAATTTAATCTGCAAGGTATGCGTACCGGTGGTCCTTACAAAGTAGAAATTTCTTATGTTGGTTATCAGACAGCAATTTACAAGGGAATTAATCTTTTACTGGGAGAGAATTATGTTTTAAATGTTTCTTTGAAAGAGAGTTCTGAACTATTGGACGAAGTAGTGGTGACTGCTTCTAAAGAGAGTAATATGAAGTCTGACAGAGCTGGTGCTGTAACTAACCTTACCAGTGCAAAAATCGCTTCTATTCCTACAGTGAGCCGCAGCATGAATGATATCATGCGTTTGTCTCCACAATCCAACACAACATCTAATGGTTTTGCAGCTGGTGGTGGTAACTATCGTCAGTCATTTGTGACAGTGGATGGTGCTTCGTTTAACAATGCTTTCGGTATTGGTTCTAACTTGCCGGCAGGTGGTGCTCCTATTTCTTTGGATGCATTGGAACAGCTTTCTGTTTCAATTACTCCATATGATGTTCGTCAGAGCGGTTTTACTGGTGCAGCGATCAATGCTGTAACTAAATCCGGTACTAACGAATTGACTGGTTCTGCTTATACATTCCTCACAAACAACAATTTGATTGGTGATAGAGTGGGTGATGGTTCTATTGAACTTGAAAAATCTCATCAATATACTTATGGTGCAACTTTAGGTGGTGCTATCATTAAGAATAAGCTGTTCTTTTTCGTGAATGGAGAATATGAAGACGATCTGACAGCAGGTCCTGTTGCACGTGCACGTAATAATGATGGTGAGAAATATGGGGAGAACGGTATACATCGTCCTGTTGCTTCCAAGATGGATGAAATTCGTGATTATCTGATTAATACCTATGATTATGATCCGGGATCATATCAAGGATATAATGTAAAGGTTCCATCATATAAGTTTCTGGCACGTGTGGATTGGAATATTAATGAGAACAATAAAGTGAACGTTCGTTTCTCTAAAACTAATAATAGATATGACGCTTCTCCGTCTTCTTCTGTCAATCCGATGACAGCGGCTACAATCTTTCCTGGTAATAAAGACAAAGGTATATCATCCGGGCAAGGAGCTAGTTCTGATGAGGGGTTGTATTTTAGGAATACACGTTATCGCCAGGAGCAAAGATTTACATCTATTGCAGCTGAATGGAATTCAAAATGGGGAGTGTTGAATAACACCCTGCGTGGAACCTATTCATATCAGGATGAACCTCGTTCTTATGATGGTGGTATATTTCCAACTACTTATATATTGGAGAATGGTGCAGTATATGCAATGTTTGGTACCGAATTATTTACCGAGGGAAATATTCGTCAAGTGAAGTCATTTACTATTACTGATGAAGCTACTTGGACATGGGGTAAGCATAATTTTATGGCTGGTTTACAGTTTGAGTCCAACAAAGCTTTAAATGGATATATGCAAGGTGCAAATGGTGCTTATGTTTTTAGTTCATGGAATGATTTTGTAACAGGAGGGAAGCCTTCTTCCTTCTTGATTACTCACTCTAATTCTGCTGACTTGTCACAGTTTACCTCTAAGATGAGACAAACACAATATTCTGCATATATTCAAGATCAATGGAATATCAGTGAGAATTTTAAGTTGACAGCAGGTCTGCGTTTTGAGTTGCCAGTGTATCCATCTTTAAAAGATAACTATAATGCTGAATATGCCAAATTGGATTTCGGTGGTCGTAAATTCACTACGGATCAGGTACCGGGCAATTCTTTGTCTGTTTCTCCCCGTATTGGTTTCAATTGGGATATTACAGGGGAGCGTAAGTATGTGTTGCGTGGAGGTACAGGATACTTTGTAGGGCGTATGCCATTTGTATGGTTAGTTTCGGCTGTAGGAAATTCAGGTGTAGGGCAGACACAATATGGCTATAATATTAGTGAGAAAGGTTCTACTCCAGGTGCAGTTGCTCCTAATTTCCATACAGATGCGAAAGATATTTTGGAGGATATTTATCAAGGCAACTTTACTCCACAAGTTAGTATTCCTGGCAATCCTACGATTATTGATAAGGATTTGAAGATGCCTGCTACTTGGAAAACTTCATTAGCTTTTGATACTAAGTTACCAGGTGATATTGATTTTACCTTAGAGGGTATTTACAATCGCGACTTTAATCCGGCTGTTATTTCTAATGCTAATATTTATGCTGATGGAACAAAAACAATTAGCAAAAATGACATACGTACTGCTTATAAGAGCTATAATGCTGGTACAGGTGCTTATTTGATTGAAAATGGTGGTTCAAAAGCATACTATCTGTCGTTGACTGCTCAATTGCATAAGAATTTCGATTTTGGTTTGGATGCTTCATTCGCTTATACTTATTCTCGCGCACGTTCTTATGGTGACGGCATTGGTGACCAAGTAACTTCTGCATATAGAACCAATACTTATGCTGTCAATGGTATTAATGACCATGAATTGGGCTATGGTACTTATGTGGCACCTCACCGTATAATTGCATCATTAGGTTATTCAAAAGCTTATGCTAAACACTTTAGATCAAGCGTTTCATTTATTTATGAGGGTGCTCCATTAGGATATGCAGGTGGAAGCTATTCTTATTCCCGCTATTCATATACTTACACTAAAAATATTGTAGGTGATGGGGGTGCTAATAATTTGCTATATGTTCCTGCTACTAAAGATGAATTGACATTTAAAGATGTAACCTCAAAGACTGGTGAAGTGACTTATTCGGCTGAACAGCAGAAAGAAGATTTCTGGAATTTTGTTCAGCAAGATAAATATTTGAAAAAACGTTTGGGCAAATACGCAGAGCGTGGTGGTGCAGTGATGCCTTGGCATCATCAGTTGGATTTCAAATTTAATCAGGATTTCTATATGATGATAGGTGGTAAGAAGAATCTATTGCAGTTTGGTGTAGATATTCAGAATCTGGCTAACCTATTAAATAAGGACTGGGGATTGTACAAGACTGTTAATTCTATTACTCCGTTAGCGGATAATGGTGATGGAACATTTACCATGCAAAAAGCTAGTGGTCAAGTATTAAATTCTACATATAAGAATTATGCAAGTACAGCTTCTACTTATCGTGTGATGTTTAGTTTGCGTTATATCTTCAATTAATATACTATTATTGAAGTTCTTAATAGATAAAAGCTGTCTCGTGAAAACGAGGCAGCTTTTTTATTATCAGTAATTGATTATATACTTAGGGACATATTACAGAATATTCAAATTATATAGTAATCTCTTAGCAACTTAGTTTTTAATATAAGAGGTTAAAGTAGGAAGATAGATTACAACTTCACCCTCATCACCACCGGATTATGATCGCTATAATTAAGATCCGGCGAGAAGTAATCCGTACTATTCAGCTCCGGTGAATGGAGGATATAGTCGATTCTCAACAGATGCTTGAAGTACTTGAAAGTATACATATACCCATGTCCACTCGTCTGAAAGCCATCCTGCAACTTATCACCTTTTACAGTGTGATAAACATACGAAGACGGCAGAGAGTTAAAGTCACCGCAGACCAGGGTAGGATAGGGAGAGGCAGCTATCAGTTGCTTGAGAAGATCAGCTTGTACGGCACGTTTCCGGAAATTCTCATGTAAGCCGTCGATAAGTCCTAGAGCGGCACGTTCCACCCTTTGAGAATCATCCGTACGAAGTCCCTTTTCCAGTTTGCGCTTGTTCTGACTTACCTCCGTTGTTTGGAGATGATTATTGAACAGGCGGATGGTGTGACCATTGATTTCAATATCACATGCAAGACTGCAATTTTTCGAATCAGGATAGATGATAAAATGCTCCTCCTTGACAGGATATCGGCTGAAAACAGCCAGTTGCAACAGATTCTCCCCTTCGGGCGAAGAAGGAATATAATGATACGGCCAATCAGAGAGAGCTGCACATACGCTGTCTACTCCAAACTCATCGTTAATGCCAAATTCCTGAAAACAGAGAATGTCCGCTTGCTGACTTCTCATGTAAGAAGCAATTTCCTTGCATGAGTAGCCGGTATGCTCGTGGTTGAAGGCATTGACGTTGTAAGTAACAACCGTCAACACTCCCGGAGTATATGCATTCATTTTAATCATCGGTGCCGAAGCCGGACTGAAAAAAGGTGATTGTAATACACAACTCATATACCCCCAATTGCTGAATATAGCAATCAGAGGGATGAAAGCCCAGCACCGCCAACGAATCGTCCAGTAGATGGCAGAAGCAAGATTAGCCAATAAAAGTATCGGCAGTATCAAACCGATGAAAGGCATAAATTTGAAACTATCCGGTGCGGCATTACCTACGAAGGCACCCGCAATGGTAACTCCTGCCAAAATACTGGTCAGCACGATGGATATGTAATAAAACAGTCTGTAAAAGGCTTTCATCTAATCTAAATTATTTGCTGATTATATCACTATAATATACGTTTGCTATCCTTCTTCGAAGGACTAAGCTTTCTGCGAAGAAGAAGACAACCATTTGCGAATCATTACCTTTAGTTTATCATCCGCTATCGGTTTAGCTATAAAATCATTGCATCCCGCTTCCTCAGCCGCTTTCCGGTCCTGTTCGTATGCAAAGGCACTTTGAGCAATAATAGGAACAGTGGCAGACAGTTCACGGATGATTTTTGTAGCTTCCAGTCCGTCCAGATTCGGCATCTTGATATCCATCAAGATAAGATCCGGTTTCACTTCATCGAACATCGTGACAGCTTCCATTCCGTCATGCGCACGTATAAGCTGATGGTCTTTACCTAGAATAGCCTCCAATAAGTCGAAGTTACTGTCCGTATCTTCGGCAACCAAAATACAGGCGTGCCGTGTATTTGCAGAACTGTCAACATTCGAATCAGCAGTTTTTCCGGCAGATGCTATTCCAGCAATGTTCCCTTCACCATTTTCTTTCTTTGAAGAATCTGCATTTGCCGGATTTGCGATCGTATACGGTAAAGTAAATGTAAACGTCGTCCCCTTGCCAAATTCGGAGTTGACAGAAATCTTTCCACCGAGCCGTTCGATAATAGACTTACAGATAGATAATCCCAACCCTGTGCCCTGCGCATGATTATTCAGCTTTGCAAAACGCTCGAACACACGTCCCACTTTCTCCGGTTCAATCCCTGTTCCGGTATCCGTTACGTGGAATACAATCTGATTGTCCGCCAGTTTGTAACCATAACTGATGCTTCCTTCCTTCGTAAACTTGACAGCATTCCCAATCAGATTTGAAATCACCTGGAACACCCGGTTCTTGTCCGTTTCAATCACCAGACTCTCGTCCGAAGATTCATAGACAAGACTTACTCCCTGCGGAGTACGGAATATATGAGCATCGTTCACTTCTCGGCAGAGATTATGGAGACTGGTTGGTCCGAAGGAAAATTCGATGGTTCCCGATTCAATCTTTGAGAGGTCGAGAATCTCGTTGATAAGTTGCAAGAGACGTTCGTTGTTCGCGTTTACGATGTTATAGTATGTCTTCCGTTCCTCCGCATCGTCACTTTCGGCAATGAGATGCGAGAAACCTACAATAGCATTCAGCGGCGTACGTATTTCATGACTCATATTTGCGAGGAAGGCCGATTTCAGACTATCAGACATTTCCGCTTTCTCTTTCGACGACTGAAGTTCCCGTTTTATTATTTCCAGTTCCGTGATGTCCCATTCGATGCTGACGATGATAGGCGAAGACAATTCGTCGCCGTCCACCCGGATTTTCCGTTTGTCGAGGATAATCATGTTTCCGTTTCTGTCCTTTCCTTCAGCAGTCCAGTGCAGACCTTTTCCGGTGGTAGCCACCTGAATATCCTCTTGTCTCTTCTTTTCGGCTACGATAGGCGGGTAGAAATCGAAGTCGTTTTTGCCGACAGGGTCGTTCTTGTAAAGATCGCGGTTGTAGGCCTCCCGATTCCGGTAAATGTATCGGAAGTCGTTGTTGATTTCCTTCACTACAATCCCGGCAGGGAGATTATTGATGGTCGTATCCATGATTTGGTTGAGCCGTTTGATTTGGGCTTCGTATCGAATCCTCTCGGAAATATCATGGGCAAACGACCAGTAACTTTCTTCTCCGGAATCATTGGTCACGTTGTACATCGTACCTTCATAAGCCAATATACCTTTATTGATTTTCGATGGATGATGAGCCACAAAGTTGCTGCTGCCACCGTGTATGACATCTTTACAACGTTCGTTCCAAGCCTCTTGCGTAGGCATATCTGCAGCGACATTGTAAATCTTTAATTGACTGATGTCTTCGTTTTCTGAAATACCATGATTGTGCAGGAAACGACGGTTGGCGAAGATGATCGTACCATCGGGTCTGGCGGCAAAGATACTCTCTTTCGCGTTGTTGATGGCATGAGTCAGTGTGTTGATGTCATTTCTGCGATGCTGTATGTCCGTGATGTTCTGGATATAGCCTTCGATGTTGAAACTACCATCGGAGCACTGTTCACGCAGATACGTCTGGATACGCATATAGAAAATTTCTCCGTTCAGGCGGACACGGTAGCTGATGCTCTTCATGTTGAGTTCTTTCTCGTTTATTTGACACCATTCCATAAAACTCTGACGGTCTTCCTCTACAATCAGTTCCACATATTTCTCAATGGCAAGGTTCTGCACACTTTCTTCGCACAAGACACCTGTATATCCAAGATACTGAAAAACATTTTGGTTCGTATTGTACGTCCATTGTCCTATCTGGGCTACCTTCTGGATGGCCCGTAGGGTGAGATTCGCCTGTTCTAACTGTCTTTTTACGTTGCTTCTTTGCGTGATGTCGCGATATTGGCAAAGCACCATACCGTCATAAGGGAACATGAGGCATTTGAAGTAAAAAGTTTCGTCTTTCAGCACCAATTTGAAGTTCTTGCTGATATTTCGCTGTTCTTCAAGTACAATCTGAAAGATGGGCATCACTCTCTCCCTCGTATATTCTGGTAAAAGCTCAAATATATTTTTTCCTAAAAGTATATCCTCTTGAAGAAACCATAGATCACAATGTGGCTCAATGTCTACGCAGACGCCGTGCCGGTCAACCAATAGCATCGTGTCTGCTGTCATTTTCAATATTCTTTGTGCGTTATTCGCATCATGCAATATCCTGTCCATGTCTGTTTTTTTATTAGATAATAGAGACTTATATCTTATATAAGGATAACAAAAGATTTTGGCATTTGTTCTTACTTTTCAGCGCGCTTCGCCTTTTCCCAGGCTCCGCTTCCTTTTTTCTTTTTCAGATAACGGATGCCTTTCAGCACATTAATATTCATAAATAGGAAATAGTAGGGGATAAAAAGCAATTTGTTCTTTATCTGTTTGGTGGATAGATAATATCCCCAATATCCCAATCCGTAAAAAAGAACCTGCATGGCAAGCAGCGCTCCGTAGAATATCGTGGAACCGCCTAATAGCAGAATCGCAATATTCAGCGGGAAGAGGGCAAACAACAGGAACGGAGTAATAGACCACCGCAATACCCGGTGAGACGTATATTGAAAGCTAAGTATCCCGTAGCGGAAAGGATTCAGCAACGGACGAAGTCGCCAGATAGACTGCAATCCTCCGGCAGCGATGCGCACTTTCCGCTTTTCTTCTTCGCGCATATCTGCCGAACCGCTTTCGATGGCGTAAGCATTGGTGCAATAAGCAATGGTGTAACCTTTCATGGTGATCCGGAGCGAAAGAATAAAATCATCGAGTAACGTGTCGGGTTCCATTGCTTCGAATAGTTCATGACGCACAGCAAACAGTTCGCCTGCTGCTCCTACGGCAGAGTAGAGGCGGGCGTCAAGTGCTTTCAGGGTTGATTCGTATTTCCAGTAAATACCTTCACCACCGGCAGCCGCCCCGTCTTTGGTCTGCACGGCGATCCGTTTTTCACCAGCCACGCAGCCCACTTTCGGATCCTGGAAAGCAAGTACGATTTCCCGTATGGCCTCCCGGTTCACCATCGTGTTGGCATCCGTAAAAACAACGAGCGGAGTGTCCACCAACGTCATTCCACGTGTCATTGCAGCTGTCTTACCTTGCCGGAGCGGTTGGAAATATACGGTCGCTTTCCCCTGCCAACGGGTTTGCAGTTGTTCGTTCGTACCGTCGTCGCTTCCGTCTGTCACCCATACGATATGCAGTTTGTCCGTAGGGTAGTCCAGTTCAAGACTGTTTTTCATCTTCTCGTCTACAACATCTTCTTCATTGAATGCCGTAATGAAGAGGGTAACTTCCGGCAAACTCGCGTCCGATGCCGGCAACGAACGCTTTACAGGTTTCACGAAAAGTTCTTTCAACTTGACGAGAACGTAGAGCACAATTCCGTAGCCCAGATAGGTGTAGAACACAATGAACAGGGCAAGCCAGAAAATAATTTCAAGGCAGAGGGCAATGGTTTCGTTCATAGTTGTATATTCTTTATTAGATTTATAAAATTAATTCTTTAGTTGCTGTTCAATCCATTCCAATCTTTTTAGATAAATACTTCTCATTCGACTGACTGCTTCGTTAAACGTTAATTTTTCATCGTTGTTTGGTATGATGGTACTATCAAGATTTGATAGTGGCCATAATTTTGAATTTTCCTTTTCAGACAGGGAAAGTGCAGTTGCTTTTTCGGAGATATAATCAGCAATCCCTATTAACTGTGGTTTAAGTTGGCAGAAACGTTCTACAACCTTTCTTTTGAAATTAGGATCTTTGAATAAATATTTGTACCAGACAGCACTTTTATTATTGTTCTCGGCTTCTGTCGTAAAAGTAGTATAGTCAAAATCCCATAATGGGCCGGCATACAATTTCTTATTGCGGTCTTTATAGCAGTATACACTATATATGTATCCCATTTCTTTATTTCCAACTATTGCTTGTACCATCCAATAGTCGATAAAGGACTTAACATTGATATATTCGTTGTATACTTGTTCATATTCTCCAGCCTGAAGAAGTGCTTCAAATGTGTTTGTATAGTTTTCTATGTATTCAAGTTGCGCTTTGTTGAGTACTTTTTCATCTGGCTCTTTTATGTTGACCGGCCAATTGTTGATGGGAGTCCTGAATTTGTTAGGTTCATCATAATATGAGTCATATTCTAATAGATATCCACCAGTAATTTGTGGCTCATCCACATCTTCTGCTGTTAATTCTTTAACATTAACTCTGTTTTTGTCAACTCTGATTTGTTCGCAAACTTGGAAGTTCCCTTGATACTCACCATTAAAGATTACTTCAGCAAATTGGCTTTTGGGGGTCCATTGTAGGTTGTCAGCTATGTAGCCGATATGAAATGTGACATCATTTCGAAGTAAGGTTCTATCTCTATAATTAGCGAGGAAGCTCCATCTTTTGTGTTTAGGCATTCCAAGTATGCTTGATTTATTGTTTAGTTTCACATTGAATGGTTTTTTAGGAAATCTCCATGTGCCATTTCCTCTTCCTTTTACTTCAATAGAATCTTTGAAATCTTCAAAATGATTCATTCCTTTAATTTCGAATGATGCAGTGAGCCAATTCTCCCGATCCAGTAGTGGGTGTTCTCCATTAGTTTTGATTATGACAACTGGCAGTCCTGTATATGGTAACAATCGGACTTGATAATCTTTTGTTTCTCCATTATCTCCTTTAAAGGTATATGTGATGATTTCACTGAAATCGTTAGCGGTTACTCCGTCTTTTTGTTCTTTATTGTTGATGTATAATTTACCTCTTTCTGTACTGAATGAGGCTATTAGGTTGCTTGCATCAATGGGTTTGTCCAAATACCAAGTTAATTTATTATGACTAGTATATATAGGTAGTTCTATATCTTCTGCTAATTGAGGATTTAATTTTTTTTCAAATTTGAACGAAAGTAAATTCCCCTTGTCAATAAACAAATTGTTTTTTGTATCAATGCAAGAGCTAGACAATAGTACAATCGATAGAGTACATGCCAATCTTATAAACATTTTAGATAAGACAAAATTGAATATCATATTATTTTTTCTTTTCATTTTTCATATATTCTTCCAAAGTTATCGGAACATGTCTATGAGTCTTATTTTTTACTTTATTTTTTATCATATAATAGAGAGCGCTACCCACTTTCTTTAATTCTTTTACTGCATTTCTGCGTGGATATAGCTGTTCCACCATCTGCCGGCTCCACGGTTTGGTAAAGAAATCTGTATATTTTTCATCAATCGGGTTAACGATGAATTCTATATTATCTTTCCATTCACATCGGTTTAGCATCAAGTCTCCTTCGGTGAGCCATAGCAGTTTGTAGGTCAGCGACTGATAAGGCAGATAATTCAGAAACAGTTCACCATAATTATTTTCATAATTTCCCGGCATCCTCGATTTCTCAAAAAGAATTAGTTTTTTATCCAGATAGAGGATAATCCATTTATGAGATTTTTTAGGAAAAAGAAACTCGCCCAACAGACTAGGAGTTTCCATATATCCTCTCTTAGATACTCTGCATTGTTCACGAATAAAATCTGCCGGATTTTCAACGTGTTCAAGTACTTGGTTACAAATCACATAATCAAACTCCTTATCCTTAAACGGCAATACTTCTCCGTTTGCATTGATAAAATCCTGGTGTGGATAAATCTTAAGATTCCCGCATCGGTGGTAGTTCGTTTCCATATACTGCTCTACAATAACATCAGCCCGGTAAGTCGGATTATGTCCCGACCCTACTTCTAGTACCCTGTCTTTCTTACCGATATTCAGGTCATCTCTGTCATACGGATTACGGATAATCATAGTATTCTTTTTTTAGAGTGTGTGAAAGTTATTTGTTTTTAATCAGATTGCTATCTTCATCTTTATATTCTTTTTTCTTTGTGAATATACCTCCCATACCTTTCAACCCTTTTACAACGCGCACTTTGAAACTGTTGAATAAACTTCCGTCTACCCCCACCGTTCCATATCCTGTTACTGCACGTGCTTTACGATTACGTATAAATGCTATTTTACCAAATTGTTTAAGTTGTAAAGCCAGATATCCATCTTCGCCGCGAATAATATCGGTGCGGATGCCTGTTTGCTTAGCATACTCTGTGCGATAGGCAAATACAAGACCGCGTACACTAAGTTCGGGACGTTTAAAAGATTGCATCCACAGATGCAAATCACGGGCAGCTTCATATATTTTCAATCCGATCGGTGAGTGATTTTCGTCAGGAATATAACTCCATAAGGAGCTGACTCCCACCACTCCCGGACGCTCTAAAGCATCCACCATCATTTCTACATACTTGGGTGGATACATTGTGTCGGAATCAATATTGATGTGATATTTTCCCCGTGCGTTGTTCAAACCACAAAGTCGGGCAAAACCACAGCTATGCTGGGTTTCCGTATGATAAGGCACTCCGCATGCTTGAAAAATCTCAGCTGTCCGATCTTTCGATTCGTTGTCTACACCGATAATCTCAACAGGATATTTACATTGCATTTCGCTCAAAGACCATAGACAGGCAAGTAAATGCTTTTCCTCATTATACCCGATCAGTGACACTGTGACAATTGGGTTATTGCTTTGTAACTTTGCAATATTCTGGCGCACTTCTTCAACTATGGACGGAGAAGCTTCAGAGAACGGTTTTTCGTATACTTGCAGATATTTACTGTACCATTTGTTCATAGTTGTATCTAATTTATATTATTTTTTTCGTAAGAATCTCTCTATATTTCTGACGCACCGATACCCGAATATTCTGATAAGGAGCGTTCTTGTACGGTAATAAAAAAATGCTTTGTGTGAGAACCATGAGTTTTGATAATGATGGATCGTATACGTATATGGGGTCAAAATCACTTGTCGCGAATCGAAGACTTTTGGAGAAAAGTATTCACACGGAAGCACACATACCTTCGTCTGCATATCTATCTTTTCCAATTCATTAATCCTGCTTCCGGATGGTAGATTATATACAGGTTTCAGTTTCTGTATCGTCTCATTCATTATTTCCGGTAGCATACGGATATCCATTTGTCCGTCTTCTTTTACAAACTTCCTGTTTTGATAATAATCCAAGCAAGCTTTTACCCAGTCGCATCCTTTTTCCGCGCCTATGATAGCTGCTTCGATAGTGCCTGCATTTTCAGCTCCTACAAAATAGGGAAGTTTCAGAAACTCGTCAAAGCTTTTTAGCACTTCTACGTCGGAGTCGAGATAGATACCTCCGTAGTGATAGAGAGCATACATACGGATGTAATCTGCCGCAAAAGCATATTTTTTGGTTGCAAAAGCCTGTTCTACCCACAGACTGCTTTTCAGATCAAATTGGTTACAGTCCCACAACATAACTTCATAGTCGGGGAGGTGCTTCTTCCAACTGTCCAGGCATTTCTGTATCTTATGCGGATAAGGATCTCCGCTTAGCCAGCATAAGTGTATTAGTTTGGGTATCATGATAATTGATCGCTATAAGGTTGTTTTGTTAATGTTTCGAATAACTCTCTCCATTCTTGTGCCACGTGTTCAATCTTGAAACGTTCCACATTGATGCGTGCTTGTTTGCCCATCTCTTTCCGTACTTTTTCATTTTCAATGAGATAACATATTTTCCCGGCCAAGCCTTCGATATCTCCATTCTCTACCAATAGACCATCTTTGCTGTCAGTAATGATGTCGCGCGGACCGCAGGGACAGGTGAATGACACCGGAGGGACGCCACAGGCCATTGCTTCAATGATAACCATTCCAAACCCTTCGAACCGTGACGATAGGACAAATATGGAACTTTCGCAATATTTGTCTACAATATTCGGTACGCTATGCTCCAGAACACAATTGGATGAAATGCCAAGCGAGTCAATCTGTTGTTGTAGTTTTTCGCGCATGCCATCTCCGTAAATGCGCAGCGTCCAATCTGGATGTTGTTCACTGACAATCTTCCAGGCAGGAATCAGGCGGTCGAATCCTTTTTGCGGTACATATCGTCCGACAGCTATTACCTGTTTTTGTGAATTGTTGGAAGATCCTCTCTGGTAAAAAGGAAGCGGATTGTATATCACGCTTACATTGTTTAACTCTGTCCATTGAGCGGCATCTTCATGGCTAAGAACGATGAAGCGTTTCAGTTGGCGCAACTGACGTATGAGTTGTCGTCTCCAGTGTTCCTTCACGATCCGTTGCAAGAACATGGGAAGGTGATTGTCATTGAATGCACGGTAGTCGGATTTATTGAAATGGATTTCTCCGATTTTTATGCTCCCGTCTTTCACTTTATTGATGAAATTAATATCACGGCGGAGGAGGGAGATTGTAATATCCGGACGGATGTTGCAGAGGCATTCATTAAGTCTCTTTTTGAACAATCGTTGTTTTTTCCAATATCCGAGAATCCTTTTTGGCAAAGTGCGCCCGTACATTTCATCGTAGTTAATATCCAGTTGGTGGAGGGTGATAGACGGGTGAAGTTCATAATAAGGCTTCTTGTTTTTGCCGTCTGTCAGAATGATATGTATTTCATAGCCGAAATGTTTAGCAAAATAATTTGCTTTTAGCGTTAACACCCGCTCCATACCGCTGGGGTAATAGAGAGAGGGAATGCAGTAGGCTATTTTAATCTGTTTGCTCATCAACTATTGTTTGTAACTTTGGTTATATTTACTGTGTCTTAAATCTTATCTTCTCAATTACTTTTTGCATTTGGGCTTTCCATGATAATGGACGGACCGATTCGCGAATCTCAAGTGGCGTGGTTTTCAATGACTTCTGAAATTCAACCAACGCCGGGATGTCTACTGGCGATTCGTCAGCAGGAACCTTCCATACATAAGGCATGGAATCGAAATCCTCGTCCGTTTCCGAATATGTGAAAGCAAATCCCCGTGCGGCATATTCACGGTTTTTCAGTGTCTTGATATAAGTGATACCGCTTCGATGGCGTCCGAGGCTACCAATAGCGAAATCTGCTCTTTCAAATTGGATATCCAGTTCCTCACCATGTAATGGTCCGTGCATGATGACATACGGTTCCAAATGATTGTTGCGGACGACAGGCAGAATTTTTTCCCGTTCCCGTTCGCCGGATAGTGGACCGATGATGTGGAAATATACTTTATAATCGGGGTTAGTCCGGTAGTACTCTGCCATTCCGTTCACCATGCGGTCAAATCCATGCCAATAGTGTACTTCGGCTACACCGATAAGATGCAGTTCATGTGAAGTGTCATTTTGGCTTTGCTTCATGGGAATGGCATCAAAGTCTATTCCGTTGGAGATACGTATGGTTTTTCCTCCAAAGATCGTTTCCGCGTTGGAGAAAGTGACAATGCCGTCCAGATGTTTAGCTAGTTGGTGTCGGAAGCAACGGTCGATGAGCAAATAAAATTTCATAGACCGGGAAGTGTATTCCTGATCGTATGGATAAGTTGGAATTTCCATTACCACTTTGGCACCTGTCTGTTTTAACAGTTTCACCAGTCGTAAGGTAAACGGATTGGCGTTGTGATGGGAACGGATATATACCAGTTCGATTTTTTCGCGGCGGGCATATTCTATAATAGGAGAATAATAGACACGTTTCCAAACTTTGGCGGCAACTCCTGTGCCAAAGTCGGCAATGACTTCGTTATCTACCTTCCAGCGGCGTTCACCATAAGCGGTGATATCGTAATGACACAGGCGAACATCCACTCCACATTCTTTGAGGGCTTTCACTTGATAATGTATTTTCTTACTAATTCCATTGGCTTTGTCAAAGCCATGGAATATAAGGAACAAGGCTTTCATTCGTTATATATAAATCTCTGTATATTGTTTATTTTGTCTATTTACTTTCTCTTACACATGATACTCCGCACTTTCCCTATAATGTCATACTCATGCGTAGCCTGTATATATCCTCCAAAGATAATAAAACTAATTATACCTTTAGCAATAATTGTCACAAAAATATTCATTCCTTCCAGTACATATTGCATCGGAATAAGGGCTAGCACTATCAAAGTGCTAATTATCAATGGAGAAATAAGCTGACGCATGAATGGCCAGGCACTTCTTCGGAAAGTTACCCGGTACATTTGCCAATAACATTGTATAAAGTTGATGGTGAACGTTATCACGATGCAACTTGCCACTGCTGTCAGCGTTTCGAAGTAGAAGATTCCGAGCAATATACCTGCCACGTTGAGTACAGATGAAAATACTCCGCACACAAACAAGCTCCGTGTATCGCCTGCCGCTTGAAAGATGGAACCGGACGAAGAAAGTATAATCTGAATCCCTACGGAGAGTGACAGAATCCGGAATACAGGTACAGATGGCATCCATTGATTACCGAAAATAATAATTGTCACTTCTTCTGCTGTGAAGAAAAGCAGTACACTAAGTGGAAGACCAATAAAGGCAAGAAAACGGACAATGCGTTCGTAAGAACTTAACAGTTTTCCTTTGTCATTCTGAAAATCACTGAAAATAGGGTGCATCACCGGAGTGATGACTTGTGTGATATTCTGCAAAGGCAGCATCATCAAGCGGTAAGATTTCTCATAATATCCTAAGTCGGACATGCCCATGTATTTGCCAATCAGTAGTTTATCCAGATTTCGACTGAAATAGTTGATGACGTTGAACAGGAATTGGTAGGCAGAATAGGAAAATATCTTCCGGAGTACCGTCAACCCCAATGTGAAGCGCAGCCGTTGCGGATAACGCTGAAAGGAGATAACGAATATCAGTATGCTGGATACAATCGGGTTGATAATTAATGCATATAGTCCTGCTCCGCAAAGGGCAGCGGTCACGGCGGCTGCACCTGCGGAGATTTGAATAACGAAGCTACGGATAGCTATGAATTTAAATTCTCTGTTCCGGTAGAACAATGCTCCCGGCACGATGGTGGCAGAGGCAAAAAAGAGGTTGACAGACAGCAGTTGACACAAAGTCCGTAGAGTATTGCTCTGGTAATAATCGGCAATAATCCACGAAGAAGCGAAGAATAAGACACTGATTCCGATACCTGTCCATACGGTGAATGAAAAAATATCCGACAAATCATCTTTAGTCAACGATTTGTGTTGGATGATGGCGGGAGATACTCCCATGTCGGTGAGAAGATTGAAGAACGCGATGATTACGGTAGCGACAGCTACGATTCCGAAGTCATCCGGTGATAATAGGCGGGCCAGTATTCCTGCTACGACAAGGGATATGAAGACGCCGCTGTATTTAGCCAATGCAGTGTAAAATACCCCTGAAAATAATTGACTCTTAGTGTTATTAGCCATTGATTGCTTGTTTATATGTTTGTGCGTATGCTTGTCCCACTTTGTGGATGCTCATATTTTCCATGCCGTACGTGTAATTCACTTCCCCTTGTCCCCATGCGGCAAGCCGGCGGGCTTCTTCGAGTGCTCGCAGGATGTCTTTTTTGTTGTCGGGATTGAATGTCGGGTTACCGGTTTCGGAAAGCAGTTCGCCGATGTTTCCCACTTTGGGACCTACCACCACTTTGTGATAGAGGAAAGCAAGGGGTACGTTACCCGAATTTAATATGTCTTTCCGTTGGATGAATATCACGTCTGAAGCAGCCATATAGTAGGGCAGGTCACAGTTGTCTATCAGCTCGTCGTTGGCTCCTGCCTGTAGTTTATATATGCGGTTAAACAGTGGCATGAATAGATAATATCCAGCCCTTGAAATCCATCGTTTGAGGAAATTCCTGCCATAGTTGTTGTGTCTTGAAAAAGGATAGAGGCGTGGAGCTAACAGCATCTTGCGTTCCTCATTCCAGCTGCGGAACGCTCCGAGCACCATGCGTATTTCTTCACGATTGCGAAATTTTCCAAAGGCAGTGACAATGAATGCATCTTGCGACAGATTGAGATATTGGCGTGCGCGTTCTACGCTGATATCTTCTTTGTAAGTGTATTGGTAGATGTGGTGAGGGATCACTGTATTCTGGCTGTCAGGATATCTTGTGAGAAATTCGCCACGACTGAAACGCCCCATGTGTACGACGATGTCACTCTGCGATTCGATAATATCATAGGCCCGGCTTATGATTTCATTAGCATAATGTGGACGGACATTGTGTCGTGTGTAGATAAACCGTGTTCCTCGTGAACGAAAAAAACGGATACGTTCTTCCAGTCGGCGAATAGTGTCGGGGTTGCTACATGTCCACCCTATAACTTCTTCCGGCCATTGGAAATGTATGATATCATAATCCGTATCCGACTCCCAAAACTCTTTTGTGGAACATCGCACGTCAATGCCAGCCATCCTGATCGCATCGCACAAAACTGGTACGAACAAATTGTCCGTATCTCCGTTTTCTCTAAAGACAATGAGTGCTTTTACCGATGGATTGCTTGTGTCTTCACTCTCATTCATGTTTTTTCCTTTGATTTTGAACAGCTAAGCTGTGCTACAAAGGTAATAAAAGATATGAAAATAACTATCTTTTTTTGATCTTCTTTTCATTGCTCGGCTCCTTGAACGAACCATTCTTCTTGTTCGCACCAAGCTTCCTGTATTTTAAGAGTATAGCCTCTTCTTTATTAGCATTTCTCGTTTAACAGAGCTTTTCCTAATCTGGTAACAAATGTTGTGAATGTTGATGACACAGAAAAACGTTCAGCTAAATACTACATAGTGAAAAAACATCTATCATACTTTTACCAGCAAAAACAGGTTATCTGTCATCTACAAAATAGCCGAATAAAGGTCTTATATGCATGAGATAGCTTGCTTTTATTGTAATTAATCCGTATAAATACGATTATCATGGCTTAATAATCCAACTTTAACAGCGATAAGTTTATAGCCCACATGTGTGTGATGCACAGCCCATATGTGCAGGCTGTACGGTTTACATGCGTGGGCTATACAGCCTGCATGTGTGAGCTATAGAAAGACCACCGCTCCCAATAGATTATTAAGCTGTCAGATACAGGTTATTTCCTATATAGTGTGCATCCTCATGCCTTTTAAAGGCTAATTTCATCTAATACTATACTAAAATAGACATAGTATAGACATGATAGATACCTGTTTTTTGCAATAAAAATATGATAGATACATTTTTTGAAAGTCATCTTTCATGTTTATTCTTTTGATAATTAGATGATTATTGAAATGTATGATAGTATGATAGATGTTTTTTACTATGTGGTATGTAGTTCGAAAGTTTGATAAAAAAATAGTGGGATGCCTGGAGACCAAATGAGAATTCATGAGGCGAACAAAAAGAGCGGGGCACTGTTATAGGAGCCCCGCTCTTTTTGTTATTTCTAATTATTATTTTTTTATTAAGCAAACTCTTTGTATATATTTAGCAGTGACTCTGCTGCGTTCCGCCAAGAGAACTGTTGGCTGCGTTTTAATCCATATTCTACTTGTTTCTGATAGAATGTTTCATCACTTTCCAGTTGCAGTATTTTTTCTGTAATGTCTTTAGAATTAAACGGGTCGGCTAGTAAAGCACCTTCTCCGGCTATTTCAGGCATAGCCGATGTATTACCTGCTATAATAGGTGTTCCACAGGCCATTGCTTCCAACATTGGGATACCGAAGCTTTCCCGAAGAGAAGGATAAAGAAATGCGAATGCTCCAGCATAAAGTGCTGGAAGGTCGGTATTCGCAATGTATCCGGGGAAGCGAAGATAACTTTTGATTTTAGTTATCTTTTCTTCTTCCAAGATCCGGTCGATAGCGTCTTCTTTGAGGTCGGCAATAAGTAATGGGAGTTTTTGTACCGACTGTTTCAGGTAGTCGCTGTATGCTTTTAATACTCTTGGGGTATTCTTTTTAGGATCAGTATTTCCCAAAAAGAACAGGTAGTTTTCTGCATCGATATACTTCCGGGTTATCTCAGGCGCTTTCGGTTGTAGATGAAAGTGACTGTTGAAGCCATTGTACACAGCTACTAGTTGTTCTTCTGGTAAGTGTAACGCTTCGAGAATCCGCTTTCGTTCGAATTGTGAGACAGTGATAATCTTTTTGCATTTGGGAAGTATACGGGGGACGACGAGCCGACGATAATGCCACCCCATTTCCTGATACCATGACAGGCTGGACGACTGTCGTTTTTCTAGGTAAATAATGTCATGTAGTGTCAGTACCAATGGTACAGAACAATGGAGAGGAGCCGTGTTGCTGGTGCAATGTAACAGATCAGGCTTAATGCTTTTCACTGCTCGAGGAAGAGCCACCTGTTCCCAAAGCGGATATGTGGGGCACTTTAATTCGATGATATGCACGTTGTCCGAACTCTCGAGGCATCTGTCTTCGCCCGGACTGATAAAGATAAAGTATTCATTCTCATGATCCATTTTCTGTAACTCTCGAATTGTTTCGAGAGCGACGAAATCCATTCCATGTTTATTAGGACGGAAGATACGTTGGGCTTCAATGGCTATTTTCATAATCTTTTCTTTTTAGTGGGGTGATGATGTTTTTCTTTCTTATTATAATAAGGCTTTTTCTTAAGTTGCTGCGTTAAGTAAATTCTGGTTATGAATGTTCTTCTCCATGCTCTGTATGGATGAACTTCTTGTAGGCTCCTTTCAACTTAAATAGATTGCCGATAGTGTTAAGTGCCAGTATGGGTATCTTGATGATAGCTTTTCCTAATTGCTTGTTGAGCAGGTTGTTCGGTATGGGGAGTATCATTGCTGCTATCTGGGCTGCAGATAATATCCACCATTTAATGGCTATTGTCCATTCGTGTCCGGAGGAATTGTCTTGAAGGCTTAACCAGATGCCGATAGCAGTGAAAATAAGCGTCAGTCCGAAAACAGCTGCCAGTTGTATCAATCGTGGCGGAAGCATCCATTGTATTATTTTGTCACAGTAGTCGATATTGCCTTGACAGATTGCTTTCCATAGTCCGGACAGTGAACTGCGGAGAATGCCGAATTGTGCAGCTATCCAACGTTTACGTTGATTGCTGATGGCTTCTTCTTTCTGTGTCTTTTCGTCATAGATTGGTATCTGTGGCAGGTAAGTGGTGTGAATTCGTTGCTGTAAAAGCAATACTTCCAACTCTTTGTCTTCACCTGCCGTTTCGAGGTGTTTTACATTTTGCCTGAACCACTCTGCTTCAAAGGCCATTCCTGAACCGGAAAGAGCAGCTGAAAGTCCAAGGGTGTTGTGCCCACTGCGGAAAATGCCGTTATTGATTTCTTCGCTAATACCGTCGAGAACAGAAATATCTGTGTTCAGGTTCTTGCCTGTTCGGTGAGCTTGTAAAGATTTTACACCGTTATCAAATGCACGGTTTACTTCTGCCAGAAAATCCGGGGAAGTCAGGTTGTCGGCATCCATGATGACTACAATGTCGTAAGGTTCGCCTTCGATAGAATCTATTGCCATTGTCAGGGCTTTAGCTTTGGAGCTTTCTTTGTAATCCGCTATTAGTAGGCGAATAGGCAGAGAACGCAGTGTGTCATTGGTTGTAGATTGCATTTGGTCGGAAATAACGATAACGTCGAATAATTCCTGTGGATAATCCTGCTCTAGGAAACTGCGCGCGGAGGAGACAATAACACGGTCTTCCTTGTAGGCTGGGAAGAATACGACAAAACGCCGGAATGTACGGGTTTCCGGAAAATGGGGTGCCCGGTAGAATTTGGAGGCAATCGCGTATAGCAATAAGTAGCATACGCAAAGTCCAAGGAGGGTGAAGAGAATCCAATCGACGATATTCATAGTATTTAGAGTTTATACAGTGGTAGTTTGCTTTTCGGATAATTCGGATAGGGGAGTACCTCCCTTTTTCGGTAGAATAGTGCTCTTCTTTTCAGATGAAGAGCGAAAAAGCCCGGAATTTACTCCATAGAATACTGCAGCGCTTAAGTCTAAACGTCTTTTAAGTACATAGACCAGGCTGTTTTTTGCGGCAGCGATGGTGCTTTGATAGAGGACGGAGGCGATACGGTTCCATCCTTTCAGATTGCGTCGTGCATAAAACAGACGGTTGCGTGTCAGGAAATAAGTACGCAGTTTGCTTAGCTGTCCTGTACTTTGGCTTTCTTTATGAAAAACGGTACAGCGAGGATCATACCACAGTTCATATCCGGCACGGGTCATACTCGTACTCCAGTCTAATTCTTCGTAATAGAGAAAAAATATCTCTGGCATCATTCCTACTTTTTCAATGACTTCCCGCTTTATCATCATGGCGGCACCATGCAGGTAAGGAGTGGGGTGGGGAGTGTCGAATGTACCATCATCCGGACAGTCGAATCCCAGCATATTGTTACGTAGTGTGATTTGTGATAAAGGGGTGAAGCCGGCAAACTGTATGTGTTGCGGTGGAAATGCGAAACGTATCTTAGGTGATACTCCTCCTATTTCCGGACGACTTTCCAGTCGTTCTATTAAATATGCGATATTGTCTGACTCAATGTAGGTGTCATTATTAATAAGGAATATATATTTGCCTTTTGCTGCCCGGATGCCTATGTTATTACCACCAGAAAAACCACTATTTTCATTGCTGCGGATAGCAATGACGGAGGGATACAGGTTGTGTATTTGGGTTGCTTCGTCTTCGCGTGAGGCATTGTCAACAACAATGATTTCGTAGCTCACAGAGTGTATCTTGCTTTGCAAGGACTCTATCAACTCACAGGTGTCTTTGAATCCGTTATAGCAGATTGTTATAAATGATATGTCCGGAGTATTGTTTGTCATTTTTGTTCGTTGAATTCTTGGGTGGATATTAAATCTTCTTCTGTTACTGTTTCTTCTTCCGCTTTCTTTTCGCTGATACGTTTGTCAATATGTGGAGCAGCAAAACAGAGTGCGAATCCTATATATACAGTCAATTGATTAGGGTATTGCATTACGTCGTTGACATAAGCGGCTATGAAAAAACCTGCGTCCATGCATATCCATGCTGCTATTAATCCGCGTAAACTTTTATTGCGTACTTTAAACATTAATATCCATGAACACCACGCAAAGAGGACACCATGAATGGCAAGATAGAGAATCAGACCAACGATTCCTGTCTCTACCCAAACGGCTACCAACCATGAGTCGGGAGGATAGGGCATTTGTTCTTTTGATTCAAAATTTCCAGCTTTAGAGAGTCCAATGCCGTATCCGATAGGTTTTCTTGCCATCAATTCTTTCATTCTTTGCCGGTTTTCAACACGTACGAGGTATGAAGCGTCCTCCGTAGGATGGAAAGAGGAACGCATTTTGTGGATATATTGATTTCCACTTCCAATATTGGTATAATAGAAAAACACAAATACACTAATGGATATGAATATGCCGCCTAATAGTGCTTTCCAGTTTTTAGCTATGATGGTTATCATTAGCATACCACCCATAAGAACACCCATGGCAGAACGGGTTCCGGAAATCCCCATTCCGTAAATACCGCAAAAAGCGATAAAAAGGAAGTAGATACGCTTCCATCTCGAATCAACAAAAAATGCAGCAATGGCGAAGGTGACTGCCGACATGGCAGCGTGTACACCATAGTTTGCGGCATCTGAGAAGCAGGAGAAGTAACGGATTCCCGACCAGATAATGTGAGTGCGTGCGCCTCCTAGTACATGCAAGAAATAAAGGTCTTTGGAGCTGAAACCATGATTTTTTTGCCAATAACCTTTTAGGGTGAATATTATGACGAATATCGACCATATTATTAGCAGTAGTTCAACGTCCTTTTTGGTACGTATGACAACCGGAACGACGAATGCACATATTAACGGAATGAGGGCGTATGGAGTGAGATTGATGTTCCATGCTGCCATCACATTGTTGGGATTCAATATTTCTGCTACGTAAAACAGTAGCCAGACAATAAAGAGGTAGGTCATTATATTTTGACCGGGTTTCCAATTTGTACGCTCGTCATTGCTAAGTTGTATTAGACAGATGGCGGTAAACAGTAAGATAAGTACCATTGAGAATAGTCCTGTCTTAACGTTTACAAGCATACTTACCGCAATCAGTGCAAACTGTGCAGCAAGCAGGATATGGAATGTAATTACCCTATTCGTCATCGTCCTCGTCTTCTGCTTCTTTTGCTTTTCTCTTGAGGTTGAATATCATTTTTTCTGTTAATGACAATTGACTGAAACGGTAACCGATTCTACGTAATAATGTATAGGGAGGAAGTTGTCCTGTAAAGTCCTCTGTTGCTTCGCGACAAGCATTGGTGAGGCAGAGACGGAATGGAACATCTGTTTTACCCAGTTGTTGCATAAGTTGTTCGCAAAGTTGCTTGTCGATAGTTTTCCAACCACGGTCTGCTGGAGCTACTAAAATGTTGGCGTTAGCGTCATGTAGTAGCGCACTCGGGATATTACTCTTAGACAATGGTGGATAGGCAACTATCAATATATCTTCTCCTTGTAAAGTATAAAAGTCTGTGATATTTTTTGCAAGCAGGTATTGTGTGGAGTCTGTGTTGAAATCTACTCCGTAGGTAATGAATCTTGTATTTAGCATACGGCTTTGCATATATCCACAGATCAAATTTCCTAGTTCTTCTTCCCCGGAATGGTCGCTGGTACTGAAGAGGTTGATGATGAATACACCTGGAGACTTGCGCTTGGTTAAGAAACGAAGTAACGCATTACTCAACTCTTTTATGGAAATTTGGACATAAGTTTTGGCTAATCCGCCATAACGGGAGGATTTTGTACTGGGAACAGCGCCTATAACTTTGAAACCGGTTACTCGTTTGCTACGACTGGCATCTCGTAAAGTTCTGTCAAGCATTTCAATCAACAGTAATAAAGCTACTATAATAATAAAGCTTCCTATACAAGCGGCAATAACAATTTGCTTCCGGTTAGTTGAGTTGGACGCAATCGGATAGGTCGGCTCATTCAATACCTTTAAGGTCGCAGAAGTCATTTCCAAATTCTTCTTTCTTAATAAGGCTTCATTGTAGCTTTGCAATACAGTCAGATAATTACGTTCGGTAAAGTTGATAGAACGCTCTTTTTGCTTGATAGTTGTACCTACCGGTGCGAAAAATACATATCGCTCGTTCAATTCCTGACGAGCATTTTGCACGATAAGGAGTTCTGCTTTAGCTTTTTCATAGAGTAAGGTTTGTTCTAGCCACTGATCGATGATATTGGTTCGTGAAGCACCTTCTTTGGTGTATTTATGACCAACGTAAGAAGTTGTCAGATCATTCAGTTCTTGCTTGATTTTAGCTAACTGCTTTTTATCACTTTCTACTGACTGAGAATCCTCTTTCTTGGAATCAGTCATTGCTTCAGCTTCTGAAATTCTGCTGGTAATGTTGGATGCTTCTCGCAGTTTATCTACAAACTCCATGTTTTTGAGCACCTGTTTGGCATTACTGTCCATGTGTTTCTCTAATTCTTCAAGCATGGATTTAGTGCTATTGAATGCAAACTGTGCATCTTGTTCTCTTAGTTCAAACTCTTTACTGATAGCAGCTATTTCTTTTGTTTCATCCAGATAATTGATGATACGTTTTTGTACGTTATATTTGGTCAAATCCTCTTCTTCCAGTCGAAGCTGTTTGCCAATCCGTGCCAACTCTTCTTCGAAATATTTGATTACTTTATCTGTTTCCCCGTAACGTATACGGCGGTATTCTTCTACAAATTCATCCATCAGGATACTGACAGTATTATAGACAATACCGGGATCACCAGATGAGTAACTGATGTCTAACAAATCACTGGTCAAACGGCGTTGCACTTTTATATTTTTCAGTGCATTATAGCTGTAAAATGGGTGATTATAATAAAATAATCCATATATGTAGTTGTCTCTGTGGGGGCGCATATATGCTTCCAGATTGGCTACTGTTTTGTCTTCACTTGATTTATCGATTAGTTTCAGTATCTCATTACCATTTGGACTGTTTTTTAAATGATTGTAGGTGTAGTTGTAGCTGGAAGCTGTAATACCGTTATTTTCTTTATCTGGACTTCCTTGGATGAGGATACGGGCAAATAGCCGCAAGCATACTCTTTTGAGTGTACTTTCAGCTTGCATGATACTGATTAGATTATCCATCGAATTTTGTACTGTTGCCCAGTCGGTACGCTTATCACTCTCCAGGTTATATCCTGATGCTACACCTGTGTAGAGTGTAGCCTTTACATCATATCCTCCCCGCATGTGGCGTGTATAATATATGACCATCAATGTGAAGAGAGCGGTTCCTATCAATATCAGCCAACGATGGCGAAAAAGGGTCCGTATAATAGAAATGATAAAGTTCATATCTTAGTTTTTTATTTTCGTATGATGGGGGTGCGTGAAATAACTTCAAGTATCATTAAACTCTTTGTTAGTTCAAACTTACTTTTCTCATATGCTTCACGGGCTTGAGACTGACGCTCTTTATCTGTCGATAAATCCGTAGACTCTATCGTTCCGTTAGCAAAATTCTTTTCAGATATTTCATATTGCACATTGGCAAGCACAAGACTCTCGCTTCTCATCTGAAGAACTCTCATCTGTGAGGTAGCCATTGCGTACATCTCAATAATATTCTTTTTGATTTCGTCATACTTCACTTCCCGCTCCAACTCTGCACTTTTTAGTGTGAGTCTTTGCCGACTGACACGTCCTTTGAGGTCGAATAAATCGTTCAATGGAATGCTCAAACCTGCGCCTACTGTGTAACCGTTTTGTGCCTGGGTGGAGTAGGTAAGATATGGGGCGACTGCCACGTCTGTATAGGTAGACTCATTACCGAACATTCCGTATTGATAGCTCCCCCGCAAACTGAAGAAACCTAGAAATGACCATTTCTCTTTTTGGAGTAATTTGCGCTCAATTCTCGCCTTTACGTCCGCCATCTCATAAACGGGACTGTTCTTGGCGTTTTCGAATAAAACGGATAGTGGGGGAAGAACTATTTTAGTATAATCATCTTCATTTAGTTGAGAATAGTCAGACACTTCTTGTGCAACTACACGGGTTGTAGAGACGAATAGAAGTAATAGCCCCGAAAAAAAGTATATAAATTGCTTCATAAAAAAATCCTATTATTTGCTCTTGCTGTGTTATAGCTTGCGCAAATATAAGGATTAATTTCATTTATGTGCAGTCTTTTATTATCTATTTTACAATCTTTCTTGTAAATTGTGCACAATTTGTCGCTTAAATAGTGTCAGAAAGCCTCTGTCATGTTGAAATAGAACAAATTCTGCTTGTTCACTATGTCTCTGCCGAAATCAAGGCGTACATTCATACGGGGTTGGACTTCAATGCGTAACCCTAATCCGAGATTCGGAAGTACGCCTTCTATCTTGCCCGGAGTAGGACCCATAAATCCGCATCCTCCCCATGCCACATATCCCACATGACTCAACATCTTCTTCACCCAGGTGCTTTTGTCTGTATTTATCATCTGACGGTATTCGGCCATCATTACATGTGAGGACTTGTCGCGAAACTGTCCCATGTAGTAACCGCGAAGATCGAAAGGGGTTCCGCTAAGTACATATTTCGTTAGTGGAACGTTCCCAAATGCGTTTTTACTCTGCACTGTCCAGGCTATGACTTTACGACGACCTACTGTTTTGTATTGGCGATAATCTATTTCCAAACGGTAGAAATTATTGTCACTTCCGAACGTTTTATTATACATCATTCCCCGGAAGTCAAGGTAAGTTCCGCTATAAGCATTGGCGGGAATATCACGTGTGTCATACGTCAGTAGGAAACCGAGTCCCGAACTGAAATTTTTGTATCCGTGTTCCGTACCTCCTGCTGCTATGTATGAGGGCTCATTGACCATCCCGGCAGCTGGTTTAGTAATCTTGTCATAGTTCAAATCGACTTGGGGACCAGCAAAGACATTACTTTCACCCAAACGGAACAAGAACCATGGATTGACTTGAATACCGCTATAACGGTACTCGCTGGTGTCTTCTCCACGTTCATAATCTTTATTGGTGGAATACCCGATGCCATAAAAATTCTCGATTGTATTTTTATAAGAGAAGGTTCCGAAGATACGGAAACGGTCGCCTTTAAAGAAGAGTTGTGGCTTCGTCATCAGGTTCAGGCCGCCCTTAAAAATCAATGCAATGGACATTGGCACTACTGAACGCCGTTGAGTGGTATCACTCGGATTCATCCGAAACGTCATCAGTGCGCTACCGCCCACCAGCAAACCAAAATCCGGCGTATAGCTGGGACCACCCAATATGTTATAGTGTAAATTACGCTTTGCTACACGCTGACGACGCAACTCACGTTTTGAAAGGGCAGGAATGGTGTCTGACGGGATGCCTTCCATATCTGTAGGAGTAGTATCACTGATAGAAGTTGTAGACATTTGCAGTTCATCGCTTTTTACTGCCGTATTATCAGTCGCAGCTGACATCATATTGATGGATGGAAGCATCATCAATATTCCTATTATATATTTCTTCATAATTTCTCTCTGAGGAATTTGACTGCAAAGAAAACTATTTTATTCCGATTAGTTTTGATGTTCTTAGATAATAAATCTAAAAAAGAATCGTATTTTTGCAGAATAAGATGTTTTTCGATATGCTGATAAATAAAACTGCATGATTTAACCCCATACACCAAACAATATTTATTAGTATATCATCATGGGTTATTAATTAATTATTTATATCTAATGAATAAACAGATTTTATCATTTTTTGTTTTCTGTGCTTTTTCTTATTCTACACAAGCACAAGGACTAAAAGGCGGCATCAGCGACTCCATGATGCAACAAATCAAACAGAGTTATACAAACACTCCCGCTGACAAGGCTATCCGAAACGCTATCGGAAGCAATGACATCCGTAAACTGGCTCTCAACCAGGACAACCTGAAAGGCATGGATACGCATTTCTCCATCAAAGTGTCTTCTAAAGGTATCACCGACCAGAAATCTTCCGGTCGATGCTGGCTTTTCACAGGTCTGAACGTGATGCGTGCCAAAGCGATCTCCAAGCATAACCTCGGCTCCTTTGAATTTTCACAGACTTATCCTTTCTTCTTCGACCAACTGGAGAAAGCCAACCTCTTTCTACAAGGCATCATCGACACCAGCAGCAAACCAATGGATGATAAAATGGTGGAGTGGCTCTTCCGTAACCCCTTGAGTGACGGTGGCACATTCACTGGCGTAGCTGACATCGTAAGTAAATACGGACTTGTTCCCAAAGATATTATGCCCGAAACCAACAGCAGCGAAAATACTTCCCGCATGGCAGGTCTGATTGCCTTGAAACTCCGTGAACAGGGTCTCCAACTCCGTGATCTCGCTGCTAAAGGCGCTAAGCCCGTCGCTCTTGAGAAAACGAAGACTGAAATGTTGAGTACCATCTACCGTATGTTGGTTCTGAATCTTGGTGTACCTCCCACAGAATTCACCTGGACCGAATACAATGCCCAGGGGAAACCTGTATCTACTGAGACTTATACTCCACTTTCTTTCCTGAAGAAGTATGGCGACGAAAAACTAATTGACAGCTACGTCATGTTAATGAACGACCCCAGCCGTGAATATTACAAATGTTATGAAATAGACTATGAACGCCATCGCTATGACGGTAAAAACTGGACGTATGTCAATCTCCCCATCGAAGATATCAAGGAAATGGCTATCGCCTCTCTCAAAGACAGCACCATGATGTATTTCTCCTGTGATGTAGGCAAATTCTTAAACTCTGACCGTGGTCTGCTGGATGTCAAAAACTACGACTATGAATCTCTCATGGGTACTTCTTTTAATATGGATAAGAAACAACGTATCCAAACCTTTGCCAGTGGCTCCAGCCACGCCATGACACTTATGGCCGTTGATCTTGATAAAAATGGAAAACCGACGAAATGGATGGTTGAAAATAGCTGGGGACCGGCTGCCGGTTATCAGGGGTATCTCATCATGACGGACGACTGGTTTAACGAATATATGTTTCGATTAGTGGTAGAAACAAAATACACATCGAAAAAAGTTTTAGATGTATTGAAGCAGAAACCAATCCGTCTTCCAGCCTGGGATCCTATGTTTGCTGAATAGTTCTTTTTCTTTTGTCTTGAAACAAAAGAAAGACGATTACGGGATAAAAGAAAGAAGATGTGTGTGCGAACACGAAAGGAATTACGGAAATATATCCGTAATTCCTTTCTTTTTTCCTCCCGAATCCCAATCTTATTTATTACTTTTGCGGCAAATTTATGAAACCATTATTTTATCTAGCATGGCAAATGTAATAAAGTTACGTAAAGGCCTTGACATAAACCTGAAAGGTAAAGCTGCTGAGACGTACGCAACAGTAAAAGAACCGGGGTTCTACGCACTCGTACCCGATGACTTTCCTGGAGTGACGCCAAAGGTAGTCGTGAAAGAACAGGAATATGTAATGGCTGGTGGACCCTTGTTTATCGACAAGTATCATCCTGAAGTGAAATTTGTTTCGCCGGTGAGCGGCGTGGTGACGAGTGTAGAACGTGGTGCTCGTCGTAAGGTATTGAACATCGTAGTGGAAGCTGCCGCAGAGCAGGACTATGAGGATTTTGGGAAAAAGAATGTTGCTTCGATGGATGCTGAAGCTGTGAAATCCGCTTTGTTGGAAGCCGGACTTTTCGCGTTTATCAAACAGCGTCCCTATGACATCATTGCAGACCCGACGGTAACTCCGAAAGGAATCTTCGTTTCCGCATTCGATACCAATCCGTTGGCTCCGGATTTTGAGTTCGCCCTCAAAGGCGAGGAAGTAAACTTCCAGACAGGACTTGATGCTCTTGCCAAACTGGCAAAAACTTACCTGAATATCAGTGTGAAACAGAACGCTGCCGCACTGACACAAGCTAAAAACGTTACAATCACCGCATTCGACGGGCCGAACCCTGCCGGTAATGTAGGCGTTCAGATCAACCACCTCGATCCCGTATCCAAGGGCGAAACGGTATGGACTATTGATCCGCAAGCCGTAATCTTCATCGGTCGCCTCTTCAATACAGGCCATGTAGATTTCACCCGTACAGTAGCTGTGACAGGTTCCGAAGTGTTGAAACCTGCATACTGCAAACTACAGGTAGGCGCATTGCTCACTAACGTGTTTGCCGGCAATGTAACAAAAGACAAAGACTTACGCTACATCAGCGGTAACGTGCTGACAGGAAAGCAAGTATCCCCGAACGGATTCTTGGGCGCATTCCATAGCCAACTGACTGTTATCCCCGAAGGTGACGACATTCACGAAATGCTTGGATGGATCATGCCACGCTTCAACCAGTTCAGTGCCAACCATTCTTATTTCAGCTGGTTGATGGGTAAGAAGGAATATACGTTGGATGCCCGTATCAAAGGTGGCGAACGTCACATGATTATGTCGGGTGAATACGATAGAGTATTCCCAATGGACATTCTACCCGAATATCTGATTAAAGCAATTATCGCCGGTGATATCGACCGTATGGAAGCACTCGGCATCTATGAAGTTGCTCCCGAAGATTTCGCCCTTTGCGAATTCGTCTGCTCTTCAAAGATGGAACTGCAACGCATCGTTCGTGCCGGACTCGATATGCTTCGTTCAGAAATGGCGTAATCGAATAAGAGATTAAATAATAAAAATTAAAATAAGCGATAGTTGAAATCTTGCGAAACGGCTCTCTGTGAATACAGCATAAATCCAGCACAGCCAATTTTCAACTCTCAACTTTCAATTTTCAATTAAATAAATGAAAGCGTTAAGAAATTATCTCGATAAGATAAAGCCGAACTTTGAGGAGGGCGGCAAATTCCACGCATTCCAGTCGGTGTTTGACGGCTTCGAAACATTCCTGTTCGTGCCCAGCAAGACTGCGAAAACGGGAACGCACATACATGACGCAATCGATAGCAAGCGCATCATGTCGATTGTGGTTATTTCGTTAGTACCGGCTTTGCTGTTCGGTATGTACAACGTAGGTTACCAGCATTTCACTCACACAGGCGCTACTGGCAGCTTCATCGAAATGTTTATCTACGGATTCCTGGCAGTATTGCCTAAAATAATCGTATCTTATGTAGTAGGTCTTGGCATTGAGTTCGTCGTAGCTCAATGGAAGAAAGAAGAAATCCAGGAAGGATTCCTCGTTTCCGGTATCCTGATCCCGATGATCGTTCCGGTAGACTGTCCGTTGTGGATTCTTGCCGTAGCTACTGCATTCTCTGTAATCTTTGCAAAAGAAGTATTCGGTGGTACAGGTATGAACGTATTCAACGTTGCGTTGATTACTCGTGCATTCCTGTTCTTCGCATACCCGACCAAGATGTCCGGTGATGTCGTTTGGGTGTCTGGCGACAGCATCTTCGGTTTGGGACAAAGTGTAGACGGACTCACCGTTGCCACTCCGCTGGGACAAGCTGCTACATCAGGCAGTGTGCCTGCATTCAACATGGATATGATTACAGGTTTGATTCCGGGTTCTATCGGTGAAACCAGCGTAATCGCCATCCTGATTGGTGCCGTTATCCTGCTTTGGACAGGTGTTGCGAGCTGGAAGACAATGATTTCCGTATTCGTCGGTGGTGCATTCATGGCATGGGTATTCAACTCAATCGGCATGGAAAACAACACAATGGCTCAAATGCCTTGGTATGAACACCTCGTTCTTGGTGGTTTCTGCTTTGGTGCCGTATTTATGGCTACTGACCCTGTGACTTCCGCACGTACAGAAAGAGGTAAATATATCTTCGGATTCCTGATCGGTGTGATGGCTATCGTTATCCGCGTACTGAATCCGGGTTATCCGGAAGGTATGATGCTTGCCATCCTGCTGATGAATATCTTCGCTCCGCTGATCGATTACTGTGTAGTACAGAGCAATATCAGCCGTCGCGAGAAACGCACTATCAAGTCTAACCAATAAATACCGAAAGAAAATGAATACGAATAGTAATAGTTATACTATCATTTATGCTTCGGTAATGGTTATTATCGTTGCATTCCTGCTGGCATTCGTTAGTTCTTCATTGAAATCTACACAAGACAAGAATGTGCAGTTGGACACTAAGAAACAAATCCTCGCTGCATTGAATATTAAGAATGTGAAAGATGCGGATGCTGAATATCAGAAATATGTGAAAGGGGATATGCTGATGAACGTAGACGGTACGCTGACCGAAAACACGGGCGAATTTGCTACCAACTACGAAAAAGAAGCAAAAGAACAACAACGTCTGCATGTGTTTGTATGTGAAGTGGACGGTCAGACTAAATATGTAGTCCCTGTTTACGGTGCCGGTCTTTGGGGCGCTATCTGGGGATATGTTGCGCTGAACGAAGATAAAGATACCGTTTACGGTACTTATTTCTCACACGCCAGTGAAACTCCGGGTCTGGGTGCTGAAATTGCAACTGATCATTTTCAGAATGAGTTTGTAGGTAAGAAGACTTTGGAAAATGGTTCTATCGCTTTGGGAGTTGTGAAGAACGGCAAGGTAGAGAAACCTGAATATCAGGTGGACGGTATTTCGGGCGGTACAATCACTTCTGTTGGTGTAGACGCTATGCTAAAAGCTTGTCTGGGTAGTTACATGAGTTTTTTAACTAAATAATAAGGAGAAGAAAAGAATATGGGACAACTGTTTTCAAAGAGAAATAAAGAAGTATTCTCTGCTCCGTTAGGAATAGACAATCCGGTAACCGTACAGGTGCTCGGTATCTGTTCTGCACTTGCTGTTACTGCAAAGCTGGAGCCGGCTATTGTAATGGGACTTTCAGTAACGGTAATTACTGCATTTGCTAATGTAGTTATTTCAATGTTGCGCAAAACCATTCCTAACCGCATCCGTATCATCGTTCAGCTGGTAGTGGTAGCTGCTTTGGTAACTATTGTAAGTGAAGTTTTGAAAGCGTATGCTTATGATGTAAGTGTTCAGCTATCTGTATATGTAGGTTTGATTATCACCAACTGTATCCTGATGGGACGTCTGGAAGCATTTGCCATGCAGAACGGTCCTTGGGAGTCTTTCCTTGATGGTCTGGGCAATGGTTTGGGATATGCCAAGATTTTGATTATCGTTGCTTTCTTCCGTGAACTGTTTGGTTCGGGAACATTGCTGGGTTTCAATATTCTGAATTACGAACCTATCCAGAATATCGGATACGTAAACAACGGTTTGATGTTAATGCCACCGATGGCATTGATTATCGTAGCTTGCATCATCTGGTATCAACGTGCACGTCACAAAGAATTGCAAGAAGAAAGTAATTAATTATTTCTGATTTCTGAATTATGGAACATTTATTAAGTTTATTCGTCCGCTCTATCTTTGTGGACAACATGATATTCGCATTCTTCCTGGGTATGTGTTCATACCTGGCTGTTTCGAAGAATGTGAAGACCGCTGTAGGGCTGGGTATCGCGGTAACTTTTGTGTTACTGGTGACACTTCCGGTCAACTATCTGTTGCAAACCAAGGTGCTGGCTGCCAATGCTATCATTGAAGGTGTTGACCTTAGCTTCTTGAGTTTTATTCTTTTCATAGCCGTTATTGCCGGTATTGTGCAGTTGGTGGAAATGGTAGTAGAACGTTTCAGCCCCTCATTGTACGCTTCGTTGGGTATCTTCCTGCCGTTGATTGCTGTTAACTGTGCTATCATGGGTGCTTCTCTGTTTATGCAACAACGTATCAACCTTGGTCCGAGCGACCCGAAATACATCGGTGATGTATGGGATGCTCTTTCTTATGCGTTGGGTTCCGGTATCGGTTGGTTGCTGGCTATCGTAGGTCTGGCTGCTATCCGCGAGAAAATGGCTTACTCTGATGTACCTGCTCCGTTGAAGGGCTTAGGTATCACATTTATCACAGTAGGTCTGATGGCAATCGCATTTATGTGTTTCTCTGGTTTGAACATCTAAAAGAAAGGAATAAGACAATGGATATGAATTTAATATTAGCGAGCATTGGGGTATTCCTTGTGGTTATTCTGTTGCTTGTTGTAATCTTGTTGGTTGCCAAGAATTTCTTGGTACCATCAGGAGACGTAAAACTGACAATCAACGGCGAAAAGGAATTGGAAGTGGCTTCCGGTTCTACTTTGCTTAATACGCTGTCTGTAAACGGAGTATTCCTGTCATCAGCTTGTGGTGGTAAAGGTTCTTGCGGACAGTGCAAATGCCAGGTACTCGAAGGTGGTGGAGAAATCCTGCCTTCTGAAGTTCCTCACTTCAGCCGTAAACAGCAACAAGACCACTGGCGTCTGGGCTGTCAGGTGAAAGTGAAAAATGATATGGCTATCAAGATCGACGAATCTATCTTGGGCGTGAAAGAGTGGGAGTGCGAAGTAATCTCCAACAAGAACGTGGCTACATTTATTAAAGAGTTCATCGTTGCTCTGCCTAAAGGCGAACACATGGACTTCATCCCGGGTTCTTACGCACAGATTAAGATTCCTAAATTCTCAATGGATTATGATAAGGACATTGATAAGAGTCTGATTGGTGATGAATATCTTCCTGCATGGGAGAAATTCGGTTTGCTGGGTCTGAAATGTAAGAACGACGAGGAAACAATCCGTGCTTACTCTATGGCCAACTATCCTGCCGAAGGTGACCGTATCATGTTGACAGTACGTATCGCTACTCCGCCATTCAAACCGAAAGAGCAAGGTCCTGGATTTATGGATGTAATGCCGGGTATCGCTTCTTCTTATATCTTTACCCTGAAACCGGGTGACAAAGTAATAATGAGTGGCCCTTACGGAGACTTCCACCCAATCTTCGATTCTAAGAAGGAAATGATGTGGATTGGTGGTGGTGCCGGTATGGCTCCATTGCGTGCGCAAATCATGCACTTGACCAAGACATTGCATACTACTGACCGTAAGATGTCTTACTTCTATGGTGCCCGTGCGCTGAACGAAGTGTTCTATCTGGAAGATTTCCTACAAATTGAAAGGGACTTCCCGAACTTCACCTTCCATTTGGCTCTCGACCGTCCGGACCCTGCTGCTGATGCCGCAGGCGTGAAGTACACTCCGGGATTCGTTCACAACGTAATTTACGAAACTTACCTGAAGAATCACGAAGCTCCTGAAGATATTGAATACTACATGTGTGGTCCTGGCCCGATGTCGAAGGCCGTTGAGAAGATGCTCGACGATCTTGGTGTTCCGGCACAGAATCTGATGTTCGACAACTTCGGAGGATAATTTGCAGAAGAGAACAAACCGGTTGGGAAAATGACCGGAAAGGTTACATAAAGACAGAGCGGGAAATCTGAAAAGCAGCAATGCTTCTTCGATTTCCCGCTTCTTTTTGGTGTGATCTCATAATGTCTTTCCGCTATGTCTTGTATCTATTTTATGCCTGTTTGAAAGATAGTGCTCCTTTTTTATCCATACTTATCTATTATATTCGTATATTTGGCTACACAATAGAATTATTAAACCACAATAGGTTATGGAATATCATCGTATATCTTTCATCCACAATGATACAGAGTATTCATTTGTCAAAGCTATGAGTTCAAATTTAACGGGATATGCCTTAGTGACAGCTTGTAGGGCAGAAGTAACTATTTACATGAAAGAGAATAACCTGAAAGGTTATTATATATTGACCGGCATGGCTAAAGTTTGATTGTATTTTTATCTTCGTACTCTTTCCTTTTTGTATCTTTGCCCCCATGTTAGAGAAAAATGAAATTATACAGTCGGCTCTCCGCAATTTGAAGATTGAAGAGCTGAATCCGATGCAGGAAGCATCACTTGAACAAGCTACCGGCAGAAAAGACGTTATACTGTTGTCACCGACAGGATCGGGCAAGACATTGGCCTATTTGTTACCTTTACTCCTTACCCTAAAACCGAACGATGACAGCGTACAGGTCTTGATTCTTGTTCCTTCGCGTGAGCTTGCCTTACAGATAGACTCTGTATTCAAAGCAATGGGGACTTCCTGGAAAACCTGCTGTTGTTACGGCGGGCATCCCATCGCCGAAGAAAAGAAAAGTATATTAGGCAATCATCCTGCTATCATCATCGGTACCCCGGGACGTATTACCGACCATTTGTCGAAAGGAAATTTCAATCCTGAAACCATTGAAACTTTAATTATCGACGAGTTCGACAAGTCGTTGGAGTTTGGTTTCCACGATGAAATGGCAGAGATTATCACCCAGCTTCCGGGATTAAAAAAACGTATGTTGCTTTCAGCTACCGATGCAGAAGAGATTCCCGAATTTACGGGACTGAACCGCACGGTTAAGTTGGACTTCCTTTCGGACGCTTCTGAAGAACAAGAGTCGCGCTTGAAATTGATGAAGGTGCTTTCGCCCTCCAAAGATAAGATTGATACTTTATATAACCTGCTTTGTACATTGGGGAGTAGTTCGAGCATTGTGTTTTGTAATCATCGGGATGCGGTGGACCGTGTGCATCAGTTATTGGCAGATAAAAAACTACTCGCAGAACGTTTTCATGGCGGCATGGAACAGCCGGACCGAGAACGTGCGCTCTACAAATTCCGTAATGGGAGTTGTCATGTATTGATTTCTACCGATCTGGCTGCCCGTGGACTGGATATTCCGGAAGTTGGACATATCATCCATTATCATTTGCCGGTCAATGAAGAAGCCTTTACACACCGCAACGGACGAACAGCACGTTGGGACGCTACCGGAACGTCTTATCTGATTCTTCATGCCGAAGAGAAACTTCCTCCTTATATCCCGGAAGAAATGGAAGCAGTGGTGTTGCCTGAAAACCCTCCCCGTCCTCCGAAATCGGTCTGGACTACTATATATATAGGTAAAGGAAAGAAGGAAAAACTTAGCCGGATTGATATTGCTGGATTCTTATATAAAAAAGGAAATCTGGCTCGTGAAGATGTCGGAGCGATTGATGTCAAAGAGCATTATGCTTTTGTTGCCGTTCGTCGGGCTAAGGTGAAGCAACTCCTGAATCTGATTCAGGGAGAGAAAATAAAAGGAATGAAGACTATTATTGAAGAAGCGAAGTAAAAATCTTTGCTGTAAGATACCTTACTTGACATCTATAGATAACAATATGGTGTATATATCCTGTATAAACCAATAAAAAGAAAGGAAAATCTGCTTTAGAACAGTATTTTTATAAGGAAAGATTTGTGCGGTGGGAATAAATTCGTAAATTCGCAAGGTCAAAAGACAAAAGTAACGAAATTGTTAAACCAAAAACAAACTTCAAATGAAAAAGCATAATTTCAATGCAGGACCTTCCATTCTTCCGCGTGAGGTGATAGAGGATACAGCGAAGGCTATTTTAGATTTCAACGGCTCTGGTCTCTCTTTGATGGAAATCAGCCACCGCGCCAAAGACTTCCAACCTGTGGTTGACGAAGCAGTGGCATTATTCAAGGAATTACTCAATATCCCCGAAGGTTATTCGGTACTGTTCCTTGGTGGAGGTGCTAGTCTGGAGTTCTGCATGGTTCCTTTTAACTTCTTGGAGAAAAAGGCTGCTTACTTGAACACAGGTGTGTGGGCTAAGAAAGCAATGAAAGAGGCTAAAGGGTTTGGCGAAGTTGTAGAAGTTGCTTCCTCTGCCGAAGCTACATATACTTATATCCCAAAAGATTACACAATCCCGACAGATGCAGATTATTTCCACATCACTACTAACAACACAATTTACGGTACAGAATTGAAGAAAGACCTCGATTCTCCGGTTCCGATGGTTGCCGATATGTCTTCTGATATTTTCTCACGTCCGGTTGACGTTTCTAAATATATCTGTATTTATGGTGGTGCGCAAAAGAATCTGGCTCCTGCAGGTGTTACATTCGTTATCGTTAAGAATGACGCTGTAGGTAAGGTTTCTCGTTACATTCCGTCAATGCTGAACTATCAGACGCACATTGATAACGGTTCTATGTTCAATACTCCTCCGGTAGTGCCTATCTATGCTGCATTGTTGAACCTTCGCTGGATCAAAGCACAAGGTGGTGTGAAAGAAATGGAACGTCGTGCCATTGAAAAAGCGGATATGTTGTATGCTGAAATCGACCGTAACAAGATGTTCGTGGGTACTGCTGCCGAAGAAGATCGTTCACGCATGAACATCTGTTTCGTGATGGCTCCCGAATACAAAGACCTTGAAGCTGACTTCATGAAGTTTGCTACTGAAAGAGGTATGGTAGGTATCAAGGGACACCGTTCTGTAGGTGGTTTCCGTGCATCTTGCTACAATGCTTTGCCGAAAGAAAGCGTACAAGCTTTGATCGACTGCATGCAGGAATTTGAAAAACTTCATTAATAATATTTTCACCACAGATTACACAGACGAACGCAGACTTTTTAAATTCTGTGAGGCTCTGGGTAATCTGTGGTGAGTCTTTATAAACAGAATTAGATTATGAAAGTACTTATAGCTACTGACAAACCGTTTGCAAAAGTTGCAGTAGACGGTATCCGTAAAGAAATAGAAGCGGCCGGATTTGAGCTTGCTTTACTTGAGAAATATACAGAAAAGGCTCAATTGCTGGATGCAGTGAAAGATGCTAATGCTATTATTATCCGTAGCGATATTATTGATGCAGAGGTGCTTGATGCTGCCAAAGAATTGAAAATCGTAGTACGTGCCGGTGCAGGATATGACAACGTTGACCTGGCTGCTGCCACTGCTCACAACGTATGTGTCATGAACACTCCGGGACAGAACTCTAATGCTGTTGCCGAACTTGCTTTGGGTATGATGGTATATGCTGTTCGTAATTTCTATAACGGAACTTCCGGTACAGAACTGAAGGGCAAGAAACTGGGTATTCATGCTTATGGAAACGTAGGTCGTAATGTAGCCCGTGTTGCCAAAGGTTTCGGAATGGAAGTGTATGCTTACGACGCATTCTGCCCGAAAGAAGCAATCGAAAAAGATGGTGTGAAAGCACTTGATTCGGCAGAAGAACTGTATAAGACTTGTCAGGTGGTATCTCTTCATATTCCGGCAACTGCTGAGACAAAGAACTCTATCAATTATGCTCTGTTGAAAGATATGCCGAAAGGTGCTATGTTGGTAAACACTGCCCGTAAGGAAGTTATCAATGAAGCGGAACTGATTAAATTGATGGAAGAGCGTGCAGACTTCAAATATATCACAGATATTATGCCTGTTGCTAATGCAGAATTTGCAGAGAAGTTTGCCGGACGTTATTTCTCAACTCCAAAGAAGATGGGGGCTCAAACTGCTGAAGCAAATATCAATGCCGGTATTGCTGCCGCTCAACAAATTGTAGGCTTCCTGAAAGATGGTTGCGAGAAATTCAGAGTAAACAAATAAAATTCTGAAGAAGCCAGTCGGACCTTTCAGAATAACAATAACCGTTCCTCCGGAACAACTATGATTGTATCTGAATAAAAACAGTCCGTCACAGAATGTCTTTTTTAGAAATAAGTAGTATATTTGAGCCACAGATTTTCAATAAGTCTGTGGCTTTAATTTTTTACGTATTAAATACTAATATCATGGCAATAATTAAACCTTTCAAGGGCATTCGTCCTCCACAAGACCTAGTAGAACAGGTCGCTTCACGTCCTTATGATGTATTGAATTCAGAAGAAGCCCGCACAGAAGCGGAAGGTAACGAAAAGTCCCTTTATCATATTATTAAACCGGAAATAGATTTCCCTGTCGGTACGGATGAACACGACGAACAGGTGTATGCTAAAGCTGCCGAGAATTTCCAACTGTTCCAGGACAAAGGTTGGTTGGTGCAGGATAATAAGGAAAATTATTATATCTATGCCCAAACGATGAATGGGAAAACACAATACGGATTGGTAGTTGGCGCATACGTTCCCGATTATATGAATGGGATTATCAAAAAACATGAGCTTACCCGTCGTGACAAGGAAGAAGACCGTATGAAGCATGTCCGTGTGAACAACGCTAACATCGAACCTGTTTTCTTTGCTTATCCGGATAATGAGAAACTGGATGTTATTATCAAGAAGTATACGACAAGCAAGCCTGTTTATGACTTCATCGCTCCGGGTGATGGCTTTGGACATACTTTCTGGGTTGTCGATCAAGATGAGGATATTGCTACCATTACTGCCGAATTTGCTAAAATGCCGGCTCTTTATATTGCCGACGGACATCACCGTTCTGCCGCTGCTGCACTGGTGGGAGCAGAGAAAGCAAAGCAAAATCCGAATCATCGTGGTGATGAAGAATATAATTACTTCATGGCTGTTTGTTTCCCAGCTAACCAGTTAACCATCATCGATTATAACCGTGTAGTGAAAGATCTCAATGGTTTGACTCCCGAACAATTCCTGGCTGCACTTGATAAAAACTTTATAGTGGAAGAGAAAGGTGCGGATATCTATAAACCATCCGGATTACATAACTTCTCACTCTATTTGGGGGGCAAATGGTACAGTCTGACAGCCAAAACAGGTACATACAATGACAATGATCCTATTGGTGTGCTTGATGTTACCATCTCATCCAACCTGATTCTGGATGAAGTTTTGGGCATAAAGGATTTACGTTCGGACAAACGAATTGATTTTGTTGGTGGTATCCGTGGATTGGGAGAGCTCAAGAAGCGTGTGGATAGCGGTGAAATGAAAGTGGCTCTGGCTCTTTATCCCGTATCTATGAAACAATTGATGGATATTGCAGATACAGGTAATATTATGCCACCGAAGACTACTTGGTTTGAACCGAAACTTCGTTCGGGCTTGGTAATTCATAAATTGGATTAGGAAACATCTATCGGATGATGCAAAAAAGACGTTGTTGATGTGAGCTATATCAATCAATGTAACGCCCGATTAAGATAAAAAAATAGTGACGGTATATGCCCGGGATAGTGACGGTATCTTTGTGGTATACCGTCACTATTTTTATAGGATAGCGTCACTATCTTGTAGATGAAAATCTATCAACAAAGATTTTATATTCCCAACTACATCTCATCGGTAAATGGAACATTAATATTTCCAAACGATAGATTGACTTTTCTTATTAAAGCCGTATCTTTGCAGTATGACTGCTGAAGATACTTATAAAACCATCATTGAACCTTCCGAAGGTATTTATACGGAAAAACGAAGCAAGTTTATTGCTATCGCCCTTCCTGTGCGTACTCTCGATGAAATAAAAATACATCTTGAAACGTATCAGAAGAAGTATTATGACGCACGGCACGTATGTTATGCCTATATGTTGGGAGCTGCACGAAAGGATTTCCGTGCCAATGACAATGGAGAACCTTCCGGAACAGCGGGAAAACCCATTCTCGGACAGATAAACTCAAATGAACTGACGAATATCCTGATTATAGTAGTCCGTTATTTTGGAGGAATCAAGTTAGGGACAAGCGGATTGATCGTGGCTTATAAGGCTGCCGCTGCTGAAGCTATTGCTGCTGCTACAATTATAGAAAAAACGGTAGATGAAGACGTGACGGTAATGTTTGAATATCCCTTCATGAATGACGTAATGCGCATTGTGAAAGAAGAAGAACCTGAAATTCTCAATCAGTCGTATGAGATGGATTGTAGTATGACGTTACGTATTCGTCGTTCGATGATGCCTAAGTTGCGTGCCCGTTTGGAAAAGGTGGAGACAGCGCGGATTCTTGATGATGAGAATGTATTGTAAGTAAGATATTTAAATATTGCATGAGAAATAAATATCATATAATTTTCAATCTGTTTTTAAGCTTCTTTGCTTTGATAAGCGTTCAGACGCAAGTACAAGCACAGGAGACTCAAAAGCTCGCTCCTAATAATATTCCTGTTCCGTGGTATTCGCAGAAAATCACGGGATGTCCTTATTCGCATTGCTCTCTGGCTTCTTCGCTAATGGTATTTGATTACTTCAAGGGTATGACGACCGATACACAACGTACAGCTCAGGATGCAGAAAAGAAATTGATTGAATATCAACGCAACTACTTTCTGAAAAAACGTGCTCCCTTCCGTCGTCGTACATCGATAGGGCAGGGAGGATACTATTCTTTTGAAATTGATTCTTTGACACGTTATTATGAAAACATGATAAGTGCCGAACATTTTCAGCAGAAAGATTACCGGGTATTAAAAGATTATATTGATCGTGGTATACCTGTGCTTGTCAATGTGAGATATACAGGAGCTGTTCGTGGTTTGCGTCCCGGTCCGAGAGGGCACTGGATGGTGCTTCGTGGTATTGATGATAAACATGTGTGGGTAAATGATCCCGGGCGTTCGCCGGAGATGCGGAGTAAAGGAGAAAATATCTGTTATCCTATAAAGAAACAGCCGGGCAATCCTTCCTATTTTGATGGTTGTTGGACAGGACGATTTATCATAGTTACTCCCAGAGAATGGATTCGAAACTCTCTGTTTGCACAAATAGGCAAGCTTCCTCCATTGGAAGAGGTGACTCATATAGTTCCTCCTATTGTGTCGTCTGCAACCTTACCGCAGGTTATCAATCAGTAAGCAACTCATGGTGAAGATAGAAATTTCTTAGTAAAATTAGGATAAAAAGAACCATTAGTAAAATAAAGACATATGGCATTTGAAGCAACCAAAAAAGAATGGTGCGAACTCTATTCTTTCTTTCGTCTCCTGGCAGACGGGAAAGTAGTGTTAGGCACAGCAGAAGCAAAGGCGGGAGAAAGATTCTGGCCTGTTGCAATGATTCAACGCGAAGAACATGACGGGACACGTCAATATTATATTGAAGAAGATACGATCCGTATAGTGGGAGAGAGCGGGGTAAAATCGATGCCTCGTGAGGATTTTGGTATTGTAGCAGATCTGATATTGCAGGCTGTGAAAACTTCTTCGGAAAATGATGTAACCTCTCCGGAAGGAGTAGAAGCGTTTTTAGACGAAGCTGCCATTTTCGATTTGGAAGCAAAAACAGAAGATCGTACCGATTTCTCTATTGCATTTTGGCATCCGGAAGCCCCGTTGAGAGGTTTTAATGTCCGTTCACGGTTGGGTGTAATGAATCCGTTATTGGACGGAGGACGTGCTGCAAATCTAAAACTGGAACAGAGTGGAGTCAAATTTGCCACTCCCACAGTGAATAAAATCAATGCTTTGCCTGAATCTCCGAATGAAGTTGCTGAGCGAATGATGATGATCGAGCGTTTGGGTGGTGTACTCAAATATTCTGATGTAGCCGACCGGGTATTCCGTAGCAATCTTCTGATGATTGATTTGCATTTTCCACGTGTATTGACAGAAATGGTCCGTATTATGCATTTGGATGGTATCTCCCGCATTAGCGATCTGACGGAAATAGTCAAACAAATGAATCCATTGAAAATAAAAGACGAACTGATAAACAAGCACAAGTTTTATGAGTTCAAGATGAAGCAATTCTTGATGGCGTTAGCTTTAGGAATGCGTCCGGCAAAGATCTATAATGGATTGGATTCGGCTGTGGAAGGGATTCTGTTGGTGGGCGGAAGTGGAGAGGTACTCTGTTATCATAAATCAGAAAAACAAGTGATGGAGGATTTTTTGTTTCAAAATACTCGTTTGGAAAAAGGGGCTTTGGAGAAAGATAAGTACGGATTTTTGGAGAGAGAAAATGGAATCTATTATTTTAAACTGAACGCAAAGATTGGATTAGTTAAAAGATAGAGAACTACAAGGTACTGATGCAGCAATCTTTGACATACTTATATAAAAACTTGTTATCCATGAAAACGAATGAAGTTTTAGAGAACATTAAAGCACGGCGTAGTGTACGGGCCTATACTAGTCAGCAAGTTTCAGAAGAAGATTTGCAGACTATTCTGGAAGCTGCAACTTATGCACCAAGTGGAATGCATTTGGAAACATGGCATTTTACAGCTATTCAGAATGTTGATAAATTGACAGAACTGAATGAGCGCATTAAAGGGGCTTTTGCAAAAAGCGATGATTCCCGTTTACAAGAGCGTGGACATAGCAAGACTTATTGTTGTTATTATCATGCTCCGACTTTGGTGATTGTATCTAATGAACCTACTCAATGGTGGGCTGGGATGGATTGTGCTTGTGCAATAGAAAATATGTTTCTGGCTGCTCATTCTTTAGGAATCGGCTCTTGCTGGATCAACCAGTTGGGTACAACATGTGATGATCCTGAAGTTCGTGAGTATATTACCTCTTTAGGTGTTCCTGCCAATCATAAAGTCTATGGTTGCGTAGCTTTGGGATATGCTGATTCGAAGATTTCAATGAAAGAGAAAAAGGTGAAAGCTGATACAGTAACCATTGTCAAGTAGAAATAAAATTCAGATATATATATTTATTGGGATTTACATTCCATATCACGAAAATTGAGCCTTGGAGATAGTTGATGTATCTCCAGGGCTTCTGTTTATTCAGCCCTTGGCTGATAAAAATGATCCCGGGGCTCAATGAGTGTGAGTCCCGGGATTATTTCTTATAGAGATGCTTCTTTATCCTTTCTAATGAATTGATTTCTCCAATAAATCACTTTTATTCAAACGTACCATAACGAGTTGGTAGTAACTTACGGTCTCCCAGCGTGTTGTCTACACGAGCTACATTGATCCAGAATTTGTTATCACGTACACTTTCTATCGGATAAGCCGCTTTCTCACGTGTGTACGAATGTTCCCAACGATCACTAACAATCTCGTATTCCGGATGCGGAGCATTAATCAATACATTATCATCCTTATCTGCTTCGCCATTTTTCACTTCCTGAATCTCCTTCCAGATATTCAGCATGACATCTACAAAATTGTCCAGTTCTGCCAAACTCTCGCTTTCTGTCGGTTCAATCATCAACGTACCGTGAACAGGGAAAGAGAGGGTAGGAGCATGATAACCATAATCCATCAAACGTTTGGCAATATCATTTTCCGAGATACTTGTTTCTTCATGTATTTTCCGACACTCCAGAATCATCTCGTGTCCTACGAAACCATTGGCTCCCCGATAAACAACTCCATACGTATCTTTCAGACAAATAGCCAGATAATTAGCATTTAAGATTGCAATCTTAGTTGCCTGCGTTAATCCTTCTGCACCCATCATACGGATATATCCGTACGTGATAGGCAAAATACCTGCACTACCAAATGGGGCAGCTGATACTTGATTCTGTGAATTACCGAAGATTCCATGTCCGGGAAGGAAAGGAACCAGATGTTCGGCCACACAGATAGGACCGACTCCCGGACCTCCGCCACCATGAGGGGAGGCGAATGTTTTATGAAGATTCAAGTGGCAGACATCCGCACCGATGAATCCCGGATTGGTCAATCCCACTTGGGCATTCATATTGGCTCCATCCATATATACTTGTGCGCCACAGGCATGAATGATGTCGCAAATTTCCTTTATTTCTGTTTCGAAGATACCATGTGTAGAAGGGTAAGTGATCATCAGTGCTGCCAATTCATCCTTATTTTCTTCAGCCTTAGCACGCAGGTCATCCATTTCTACGTTTCCTTGTTTGTCGCATGCACAGGTGACAGTCACAAATCCTGCCTGTATAGCTGACGCAGGATTTGTTCCGTGGGCTGAAGCTGGAATCAGGACTTTGTTCCGATGTCCCTGACCGATACTTTCGAGATAAGCACGAATCACACGAAGTCCTGCATATTCCCCCGCAGCCCCCGAATTTGGTTGCAGGCTGACTCCTGCAAATCCGGTGATAACTTTCAGATCTTCACTTAAATTCTTGATTAATTCCCGATATCCTTCTGCCTGATCTTCCGGAACCAGTGGGTGCATACTCATAAATTCAGGACGACTTAAAGGCAACATTTCCGCAGCTGCATTCAGCTTCATGGTACATGAACCGAGAGAAATCATCGATTGTGCAAGAGAAATATCTTTGCGATCCAAACGTTTGATATAACGCATCATCTCTGTTTCCGTGTGGTACTTGCTGAATACTTCGTGCGTCAGGAAAGGAGTTGTACGTTTCAAAGCCTTGTCGATATTGTTTTTTTCCGGAATATCGTCTACTTTCTGATAATCTTTTCCGGCAGCGATGGCAAAGATAGATAGCAATACATTGGCGGCTGCCACATCTGTTGTTTCATCAATGCTGAAACCTACATTGCCATTCTCATAATAACGCAGATTTACTTCTTTACTAAGCGCTATTGTACGGATTTGTTGTGCCGAAACGTGTTCGGGCAACTCAAAACGTAAAGTGTCAAAATATTGAGCGTTGACTTGTGTATATCCACATTTCTTCAGCTGCTTTTCAAGAAATACAGTAATACTGTGGATGCGCGACGCAATTGTTGTGATACCCTCCTGACCGTGATAAACAGCGTAAAAGCCTGCCATAGTAGCTAATAATGCCTGCGCGGTACAAATGTTTGAAGTTGCTTTTTCCCGCTTGATATGCTGTTCACGTGTCTGCAAAGCCATCCGATAGCAGAGTTTGCCATATTTATCTTTAGACCATCCGATGATTCGTCCCGGCATATTCCGTTTGTATTCGTCTCTGGTAGCAAAGAAAGCAGCCGACGGACCACCATAGAACATTGGAGTACCCAAACGTTGTGTGGTTCCGAATACAATATCTGCTCCCCATTCTCCCGGAGGAGTCAGTAAGGCAAGACTTAAAATATCTGCGGCGACAGCTACTTTGCAATCTGCGGCATGAGCTTTTTCTGTAAATTCGGAATAGTCCTCAGCGTTTCCATTCGAGTTCGGGTATTGCAGAATGCAGGCAAATACTTCCGATGAAGGTTCAAAATCTTTATATTTACCAACACGCAGTTCGATGCCTTGCGGCACGGCGCGTGTAGTCATAACAGTTAATGTCTGTGGGAAGATATTTTCGTCTACAAAAACTACGTTTGCATTGGCTTTCTGTTGCGCACGGGAACGTAAGGCATACATCATGCTTACAGCTTCGGCAGCGGCAGTTGCTTCGTCCAAAAGTGAACAGTTGGCGAGCGGCATAGCAGTAAGGTCACACACGGCTGTCTGGAAATTCATCAAAGCCTCTAGGCGTCCTTGCGACACTTCTGTCTGATAAGGAGTGTAAGAAGTGTACCATACCGGGTTTTCGAATACATTCCGTTGGATAACAGCCGGGGTAATCGTGTTGTACCATCCCAAACCGATATACGTAGTATATAGTTTATTTTTATTTGCCAGTTCGGCGATGTGTTTTCCAAATTCGTATTCCGTCAGCGGACTAGGCAATGACAGTGGCTCTTTCAGTCGTATATTGGTGGGAATTGTTTTATCAATCAGTTCGTCCAGTGAGTTCACGCCAATTTTGCGGAGCATGATGGCTGTGTCTTGTTCATTGATGCCGATGTGACGGCTAGCTAACAAATCGGTTTTCATAATAATTTCAAGTATTAAGTATCAAGTATTAAGTATCAGGAATTAAGTATCGTAGGGGGAATTGCCCGTTAGCTTCGGTAATAATTAATACTTGATACCTAATACTTATTTTTTATTATCTAAAAAATGGGTTTTCAGCTTTCTCCATTCCGATCGTCGTAGGAGCACCGTGTCCGGGGTAAACGACAGTTTCGTTGGGGAGAACAAACAGACGGCTGCAAATGTGCTCTATCAGTTCATCAAAGTTGCCTCCTGTGAGATCGGCACGGCCAATGCTGCCCTGAAACAGGACGTCGCCGGAGAACATGCAATTGTCTTCCTTGCAATAGTATACCAAGCTACCGGGTGAATGTCCGGGCACGTGTATCGCTTCCAGTTTGGTATGTCCGAAAGTGATAATATCTCCGTCGTGCAGGTATTTGCCCAGTGGCACAGGTTCTTCCTGCAACTGAAAACCAAACATTCTGCTTTGTTTCGGAGCTTCGTCAATCCAGTACTCATCCGCTTTATTTGCTTCTGCCGATAATCCGAATTCTTTCAGCATGAACGGATTTCCGAAAATATGATCCAAGTGCAAGTGAGTATTCAGCAGATGCTTCACATTCAGTTCATTGGTAAGAATGAACTTTTTTAGAGCCTGCTTTTCCTCTTCATAAAAACAGCCGGGATCAATTACGACTGCTTCTTTAGTATCATCCCATAATACGTAGCAGTTTACGGGAAACATATTAAATTCAAATCTCTTTATTTTCATGGTTTCTTTATGATTTATCATCTATCAGAACATATAGTCTTGTTTAAATCGGAACATATACCACTTTCTTAGTTTGAAAGAACTCTTCTTCGAAATTATCGCTCAAGTTATGAATGACCGTTTTATGCTTGAACGGCATCGTTTCATGCTCCAATTCGCCACCTTTGAGACAAATCAGTCCGTTGGGTAATGCATTCTGTTGTTTCGAAGAGATATTCTTTTTGATAATCTTAATCAAATCCGCCAAAGGCATTACAGCACGGCTGACAACAAAGTCGAACGTTCTTTTTTCCTCTTCTGCGCGGGCATGGCGGAATGTTACATTTTTCAGTCCGATAGCGTTTGCCACTTCGGTTGCTACACGTACTTTTTTGCCGATACTGTCCACGAGGTGAAATGTTACTTCGGGAAATAAGATGGCTAAAGGAATGCCGGGGAAACCTCCTCCTGTACCCAGGTCCATAATGCTGGTTCCGGGACGGAATTGGATTACTTTGGCAATGCCTAACGAATGGAGCACGTGGTGCTCATATAAATTCTCGATGTCCTTGCGGGAGATTACGTTGATTTTTGAATTCCAGTCAGTGTAGAGGTCGTATAGAGCAGCAAACTGTTTGCGCTGTTCTTCCGTCAGATCAGGAAAATATTTCAGTATGATTTCCACTGTTTGAGTTTTGAGTTATAAGTTTTGAATGATATAAGTGGATGAATATCCTAATTCTGTCACACGGGAGTGATAACAATAGGATATTCATTGGTGTTCAGTTTTTTATGAAATTTAATTTTTCAGTTCTCCCAGAATCGGGTTACTGCCTAGTAAATGCTCCATCATAGAAAATGGGATTGTTACCTTTACAGGGCCCATAGAATAAGGAGTGATATCGTATACATTATAATAAAAGGTGACTCCTTCTTTGCTTAGATAGAAATTTTCTGTCGGAGCGATGTCCCCGGTGGAAGCATATCCCATATCTTCCAATGCTTCGTGAGTCGTCACTTTGTTGTCCGCCATGAGCTGGTTCCAGATCAGGTCGGTCAATGCGTCTTTGTAGTCTCCGACAAAAATATCATCGAGACGGAGCGGACGCATCAAGGTGAGATCTATGTTCAGGAAAGTTGCCATGTAAATGCCATGCGCGCCTCCGGTATATTCGTTATAGTCGATACGATATACAAGCAGGTCTTTATCATACAGTTGCACGTGGCTTTCTATACCTTTATAATAAGAATACCAAGCACCGATGGAAGATTCGTCTTCCTTGTCTTTCTCATCCTCGGTATACATCGGCTCAAGGTCGCGGCGGTATTCGCTGATATAATTCTCAGTGTATTGCTTTACAACTTCTTCCGGCTTTTCGCCGATGTATTTATCACCGAAGCAGGCCGAAATGAAATAAGCATTCAAACTGTCTTTCAGCATATCATCTGATGACTTGACCGGATAAGCAAAATTAATAATAATATTGCAAGCCGGTTTGGCTGTATCGCTGAAGAGGTGTGCTGTCTCATTCACTTGAATGCTGTCAAACTGTAACGCACCTGTGTTTTTGTTCATCTTGTCATGACAAGAAAACAAAAAGCCGCTTACCGAAAGTATAATTGCAAGCAGACTGACATATTGTTTTTTCATACCCGTTTTTTCTGTAAATTCAACATTTGTTTTATCATTCACTATTGACAAATATAGATGAAATTCGTGAATCGGGCTAATAAAAACAGAAAAATTTGCAGCTATTTATCCTCTAAAACAGGATTGCCGGATAGCATCCGCTCATCAATGCTTGCATACTTTAGTGATATCTACGGTGAATCCATCTTCAGCAGGCATAAATTTCCCTTTCATTTTCAGAAATTCGATGAGGGTATCTACGTCCATGTCTTCTGCCGAGCAGGCATAAAAGCGTTGCTGTGAACCAAACTTTTTAATGATTGCTTCCCGCAATGATGATTCCGAATAGCTGTTTCCTTCCATCATGTGGAGGACTTCATGAGCATGTAATTGTTCCATAATCTTTTTTTCTGCAAAGATAGGGCAGAGATTTCTTAGAAACTGTAACATATGTGACAAAACTGCATAATATTCATTGGAAGTTGAAAACAACCATTTCACTATGTGTTCCTATTCTGAAAGGCGGTCCCCAAAGAGACAATCCGGAGGAAACGTACACATGGCTGTTTCCCCATTGGCGGTAACCGTGACTTTGCTCGAATATATAATCGGTCATCCAGTTGATAGGCCATATCTGTCCGTGATGTGTGTGTCCGCTGAATTGCAGGTCGATGCCGGCCGCTTCTGTTTCTTTCAGGTTAAAGGGCTGATGATCCAGCAAGATGATAGGTTTGATTTTATCGACGTTCGCCATCAATTCTTGCAGGGAACTGCGCTTACGGTTGTGGCGGTCATCGCGTCCTACCAGTTGTATGCCGTTGGGGAGTGTCACTACTGAATCGCGCAAAAGTTGTATTGGAGTATTCTTTATATATCGGATACTTTCATCGATTCCGCTAATATATTCGTGATTACCAAGAACCATATAGATCCCCATAGGAGCTTTCAACTCGGCCAGTTCTTCTGCCATATTCTCTGTATAAAGAGGTACAACACTGTTATCAATCAAATCGCCACTAATCAGTATCAAGTCGGGATGCTGTGCATTTATCATTTCCACATACTTCTTCAGTGAAGCTTTCCCTGTACCGTTTCCCAAATGAACATCGCTTATGGCAACGATTTTAACTGCGTGGGAAGTATCTCCGTTCTGTTTATTAGTTAAAATACTGACAACATTGATTTCCGGATGATAATAGTTGTACATCCCATATCCCAGTAATCCCAACGTGAACACTAAAGATAGATAGAACCGATACTTGCAGACAACTTTGAATAATTTCAAGATATCAAACAACAGCAGGAACAATGCCATATATAGGGTAAATATCAGCCAACTTGTTCCAATGATGTACATTGAATGGGAGATAAAGACAGGCATCTCCAGATTGCGGGCCAACATCGTGCCGAATAAAGATAAGGCACAGATCCAGAATAAAACGGTTAAGAGTATTTTTACTCCAAGCGGTTTTACTTTCAGAGTCTGCGCCGCTCTGATAAATATGTAGACATTTCCTGCCAGATAAAGAGTGATAATGAGGAGTAGATATGTAAGCATAGCGTTTACTTAAAAAAAAACAGTAAATTTATTCGGGGCAAAGATAGGTTTTATTGTTGAGTAAAAAGAGTTAATAGTGCTGATATGACTCTAAAATAGCCAAATAATGGACCGGAAATATGCCTGCAATAAATTGGTATTCAATCTACTGTTGATGAATATGAGGTTACCGGGAAAATAACCGGTAAGAAATGCATGTAAATCTATAGTTTTGAATGATGATTGAATCTTAATTACGAAAATAGATAGGAAAATCTGTTTTTATTCTTATCTTTGTCCTCTGAAATGAAAAGACTAGCCTACATAACAGCACTAATCCTTTCTCTCCTGATTATCTATTCAGGAGGCGGGGTTTCTATTGTACGTTATTGCTGTGCCCATTGTGAGATAGTGCAGAGCTGCTGTGATACAGGCTGTCCGAAGTGTAAAAAGTCTCATACTTGCGATTCAAAGAAAAACTGCAAAGAAAAAGGTTGTACGGCTACTATTTATAAGCTCGACCTGATGAAACATACTACCGAATTGACCGTATCAGTTTTGGCAGTCGATCTTTTATGTGAGCATTTCTGCTATCTGTTGACTCCGACCTATGCGGATAAACCAGTAGAATATGATAGTCTGACCTCTCCGCCACCTCTCTGCTCAAGGCAGATGCTGGCGTTATATTCCACTTACATTATTTAGCCATTATTTCTTTCTTATTTAATCCTTTGCTTTCTATAGAACATGAAAGTAAAGCAACACTGAATGCAACTAAGTTGCATGAGAAATGAATTAATTTTGTATCTCGAAAGTAACTTTAGAAAGAATGAAATATATGATAATAGGCCTGTTCCTGTTATTTGCCGGCAATACATATGCGCAAGTACGGGGAACAGTGAAAGATAGTACCGGGGAGGCTATTCCGGGTGCCAATGTGTTCTGGATGAATACAGGACAAGGAGTGACAACCAAGGAAGATGGTAGTTTTTCTATCACTAAACCTTCCAAAAGCCATATGCTGATTGTCAGTTTTATTGGTTTTCAGAACGACACGATTCATGTGAGCAGTAAAAATCAGCAATTGGATATTGTGCTTCGTGATGGAGTGGAGCTGAATGAGGTGAATATTGTCACTCGGAAACTGGGAACGATGAAATTGCGTAGCAGCGTGATGAATGAAGACATGATAAGTAGTGCCGAATTGAGTAGAGCTGCTTGTTGTAATCTAGGTGAAAGTTTTGTGACGAACCCTTCAGTAGATGTGAGTTATTCCGATGCGGCAACAGGAGCCAAACAAATTAAATTGTTGGGGCTGTCCGGCACCTATGTGCAAATGTTGACGGAAAACATTCCGAATTATAGGGGAGCCGCCGCTCCTTATGGATTGGGATATGTTCCCGGCCCATGGATGCAGAGTATACAGGTCTCCAAAGGAACATCTTCGGTGAAGAATGGTTATGAAGCCATTACAGGACAGATAAACGTAGAATTTAAGAAACCGCAGTTGCCGGAAGCTGATTGGGTGTCTGCCAATCTTTTTGCAAGCACTACCAACCGGTATGAAGCCAATGCGGACGCTACATTGAAACTTTCCAAACGATGGAGTACTTCTCTGCTAGCGCATTACGAAAATGAGACCAAGGCGCATGATGGTAACGATGACGGATTTGTGGATATTCCACAGGTGGAACAGTATAATGTGTGGAACCGATGGGCATATATGGGCGACCATTATGTTTTCCAGGCAGGTATTAAAGCTCTTTCTGAAACACGTACCAGCGGGCAGGTTAATCACGGAGGGGCAATGCACTCCGGTGATCTGTATAAAGTAGGGATCGATACAGAACGCTATGAATTCTTCACCAAGAACGCCTATATCTTTAATAAGGAGAAGAATACAAACCTGGCTTTGATTCTTTCCACCACTTTACACAATCAGGATGCTACGTATGGGTGCAAACTGTATAATGTGGATCAAACCAACGTCTATGCTTCGCTGATGTTTGAAACAGAATTTAATTCGCAAAATAGTTTCTCCGCAGGATTGAGCTTTAATTATGACGCTTATGACCAACATTATCGTTTGGAAAATACTACGGACAATCCTCTCAAAGCCTTTGAAAAGGAAGCTGTTCCCGGTGCTTACGTGCAATATACGTTGAACTTGAATGATAAATGGATGATAATGGCCGGTCTGCGTGGCGATTACAGTAATGAACATGGTTTCTTCGTGACTCCGCGTGCACATCTTAAATACAATCCGAATGATTATGTGAATTTCCGTCTTTCTGCCGGAAAAGGATATCGTACCAATCATGTGTTGGCGGAAAATAACTACTTGCTTTCCAGTAGCCGTAAGGTGGAAATTGCAAAGAACCTGGATATGGAAGAAGCATGGAATTATGGTGCCAGCGTCTCTACTTATATCCCTATATTCGGCAAAACGCTGAATGTGAATGCGGAATACTATTATACGGATTTCTTGAAACAAGTGATAGTGGATATGGATAGCAACCCTCACGAAGTAGCTTTCTACAATTTGGATGGACGTTCTTATTCGCATGTGTTCCAGGTGGAAGCAAGTTATCCTTTCTTCAAAGGGTTCACTCTGACAGGTGCTTACCGGCTCACGGATGCAAAAACGACCTACAAAGGTGAACGAATGGAGAAACCGCTGACGAGCAAATACAAAGGATTACTTACGGCTTCTTACCAGACTCCGCTAGGAATTTGGCAGTTCGACGCTACGCTACAACTGAATGGTGGCGGTAGGATGCCTACTCCTTATGACTTGGGAGACGGACAGTTGTCTTGGGAACGTCGTTATGGTAGTTTTGAGCAGTTGAGCTTGCAGGTGACCCGTTACTTCCGTCGTTGGTCTATCTACGTAGGAGGCGAGAACCTGACAAATTTCAAACAAAAGAATCCGATTATCGATGCAGCAAATCCCTGGGGGAACAATTTTGATTCTACCATGATTTGGGGACCGGTGCACGGAGCAAAAGGATATATCGGAATACGTTTTAACTTAGCTAGAAATAGTGAGTAAAAACAGGAAATAGCGGGCGAAGAAACGATCGCATAATAAAGAAAGAACATTAATTTTAAACTGATAAGAAAAATGAGAACAAAAAGATGGATAGTCACTTGCGTGGTGGCTCTTTTGAGTGTAACAGCTGTATTGGCAAAAGATATTCGTGTCGTTGTATTTAAAGTGCCGCAGATGCACTGTGAGAAATGCGAAAAGAAAGTAAAGGACAATATGCGTTTTGAGAAAGGGTTGAAGGATATCTCGACCGAAGTAAAAACGAAAATGGTAACCATTACGTATGATGCTGAAAAAACAAATGTAAAGAAGTTGCAGGCAGGATTTAATAAGTTCAGTTATGAAGCCGAATTTGTAAAAGAAACAAAGAAAGACGATCAGAAGACTGATAAGAAGTAATTGAACAAATACCTGTATTAGCTTGTTTCTATAAACAAACAATGGTTCTTCCCCAACTTCTTTTTCGAGAGGAGGGGAGGGCCGTAAACAATAATTATATGGGTAACACAACAAAAAAGGTATTTCCTGTGCTTAATATGCATTGTGCAGGATGTGCCAATAATGTAGAAAAAACAGTAAAAAAATTGCCGGGAGTCATTGAGGCTTCCGTTAATTTTGCTACCAATACATTGACCGTTTCTTATGAGAAAGATCAGCTGACCCCCGGAGAAATTCGTGCGGCTGTGCTTGCAGCAGGTTATGATCTGATTGTGGAAGAAGCCCACAAAGAAGAGCGCCGGGAAGAGGAACAGCATAAGCGTTACATTCGTTTGAAGTGGAAGGTGATTGGTGCGTGGATTTTGGTTGTACCGTTATTGGTATATTCCATGATACTGATGCATGTACCATACTCTAATGAGATTCAAATGGTATTTGCTATCCCTGTCATGGTCTTTTTCGGAGGTGGTTTCTTCACCGGAGCCTGGAAACAGGCTAAATTGGGACGGAGCAATATGGATACTTTGGTTGCACTTAGTACTTCTATTGCTTTTCTGTTCAGTCTGTTCAACACTTTCTTCCCCGAATTCTGGTATGACCGCGGATTGGAACCGCATGTCTATTATGAGGCTTCTGCGGTGATTATCGCTTTCGTTCTCACCGGAAAGTTGATGGAGGAACGTGCCAAAGGAAATACCTCGACAGCCATTCGTAAGTTGATGGGAATGCAGCCAAAAGTGGCTCGCGTTCTGCGCAATGGAGTGGAGGAGGAGATTTTGATTGAGAAACTTCAGGTAGGTGATTTGGTGGTTGTACGTCCGGGAGAGCAAATTCCTGTGGACGGTCAGCTTTCCGAAGGCGACTCGTATGTCGATGAGAGTATGATTAGCGGTGAACCGGTTCCGGTAGAAAAGAAGAAAGGTGATAAAGTATTGGCAGGAACGATCAACCAGCGTGGCTCATTTATCATTCGTGCCGCACAGGTAGGCAGTGAAACAGTGCTTGCCCGTATCATCTCTATGGTGCAGGAAGCACAGGGCAGCAAAGCTCCCGTGCAACGCATTGTTGATCGTATTACGGGAATTTTTGTACCTGTAGTGTTAGGCATTGCCATTCTGACATTTGTATTGTGGGTTACTATCGGTGGTAGTGAATATATCTCTTATGGTATTTTGTCAGCTGTATCTGTTCTTGTCATTGCTTGTCCATGTGCTTTGGGGCTTGCTACACCTACTGCGTTGATGGTGGGTATAGGTAAAGCTGCCAGCCAGCATATTTTGATTAAAGATGCAGTGGCTTTGGAACAAATGCGCAAAGTGGATGTCGTTGTACTAGATAAAACGGGAACACTGACCGAAGGCCATCCTACGGCTACCGGATGGTTATGGGCGCAGTCGCAGGAGTCACATTTCAAAGATGTACTTTTAGCTGCGGAAATGAAATCAGAGCATCCGCTTGCCGGTGCTATTGTCTCTGCGCTTCAGGACGAGGAAAAAATAAAACCTGCCGTATTGGATAGCTTTGAAAGCATTACGGGAAAAGGAATCAAAGTCTCTTATGAGGGACATACTTATTGGGTAGGCAGTCATAAACTCCTGAAAGATTTCAGTGCGACAGTAAGCGATGTGATGGCTGAAATGCTGGTTCACTATGAATCGGACGGTAACGGCATCATTTACTTTGGACGTGAAAACGAGTTGTTGGCTATCATTGCTGTTTCCGATCCGATAAAGGCTACTTCTGCCGAAGCGGTGAAGGAACTGAAACGTCAAGGGATTGACATCTGTATGCTGACGGGTGACGGGCAACGGACTGCATTAGCCGTTTCTTCCCGTTTAGGAATAGAGCGTTTTGTTGCCGACGCTCTACCGGACGACAAGGCCGAATTTGTACGTGAGCTTCAAATGCAGGGAAAGAAGGTTGCTATGGTGGGCGATGGTATCAATGATTCGCAGGCGTTGGCGTTGGCTGATGTCAGCATTGCCATGGGAAAAGGAACTGATATTGCTATGGACGTGGCTATGGTGACTTTGATGACATCGGACTTATTACTGCTTCCTAAAGCCTTCCAACTGTCAAAGCAGACGGTCAAACTGATTCATCAGAATCTTTTTTGGGCGTTTATTTATAACCTGATTGGTATTCCTATTGCTGCTGGTATCTTGTTCCCGTTGAATGGCTTGTTATTGAATCCGATGCTGGCAAGTGCTGCAATGGCGTTCTCCAGTGTGAGTGTAGTACTCAATTCCTTGAGCTTGGGACGAAAATGAGTAAGCAACAGTAAAAAGATAGCGAACTGTAAATAATAGACGGTGAATACTTTGCGGATAATACGCAATTTATTCACCGTTCATTGTTTTGCAACTCACCATTTATGTTTTCTATCGCTCTTCGTAAAAATTATCTATTTCTAAATTCCAATGGCGTCATTCCTACATATCGTCTGAAATACTTGCCAAAGAAAGAGGCGCTGGGGAAGTTTAGAGAATATGCTATCTCTTGGATAGTCATATTGGTACCTTTTAGTTTGGCTTTAGCATCCATGATTACAATATAAGCAATGGTATCCAATACACTTTTACCTGTCACTTGTCTCACAGTCGTGCTTAGATGTTGAAGAGATATACCTAATTTATCTGCGTAGAACTGTGCACGACGCTCATTTTTATAATTTTCGGTGATGGCCTGAATCAGTTCCCGGCAGATTTCCTTTTTGCGGTTCGAACTACTGTTTTCGCCCGGAAATTTATGATATATCAGTCGTATGCTTGTCAGGATGGTCTGAAGAGACAATTCAACCAATTCAGAATCCATTTCGAAGTTCTCATTGCAACTGGCCCGTGATAATAGAGCAAAATAATCTTTCAGATAACTGGCTACTTCTTCATTAAGAGGAACCACCGGCTGTTCTATCAGTTTGGGATATGCGTTACCAATATTCTTCATCAGATTGATTCGTCCGGCACAATGGGCAGAGAAACCGGCAAAACAAAGACATACCTTTTCTGTTCTCTCCCGAAACTGAATGATTGTTCCCGGTAACAATGTAATCAGGTCATTGGGGCGAATTTCATAATCAAGCAGATTGATGGAGGCTTTCATCGAACCTTCGGTACAGATGGCAACAATACATGCCTGCAACCTGCAAGATTGCTTGTAAATATTGAGAATGTCTTCCGTTACATTCGTCCATGCTAATACTTCGGTAGGCAAGTCTACCTGTGGAAAGTCCATTTTCATAGTTGTGTTTGTTATATTGGGCCAACAAATGTACACATTTTCTTTTTATTTCTTACCTTTGTTTTCATGAAAACTGTTTTTATTGATTGGAGTTTAATACCATATGCCGAAGCATGGCAACGGCAGACGGAATGGTTTGATAACATTGTCCAGGCAAAAGTTCAGGGCGAGAGTTATGAAAACCGTATTGTGATGTGTGAACATCCCCACGTTTATACTTTAGGACGTAGCGGGAAAGAAAATAATATGTTGTTGAGTGATGAACAACTGAAAGCAATTGATGCTACTCTTTATCATATTGATCGGGGAGGGGATATTACTTATCATGGTCCCGGGCAACTGGTATGCTATCCAATATTGAACCTTGAAGAGTTTCAGTTAGGATTGAAAGAGTACGTTCATTTGCTGGAAGAAGCGGTGATTCGGGTATGTGCTTCTTATGGTATTGAAGCTGGTCGTTTGGAGAAAGCGACAGGTGTCTGGTTGGAAGGTGATACGCCTCGTGCGCGTAAGATTTGTGCTATCGGAGTGAGAAGCAGTCATTATGTCACGATGCATGGACTGGCTTTGAATGTGAATACCGATTTACGTTATTTCAGTTATATCCACCCCTGCGGATTTATAGATAAAGGCGTTACTTCTCTTCGTCAGGAATTAAAGCATGATGTGTCTATGAACGAAGTGAAGCAACGCCTCGAAGAGGAGCTTAGAAAACTATTCCAACTCCCAGTTGCCAGGTGCGGTGCATAAAGCAATCCTTATCAGCCAAGGCATAAGAGAAGTCTGCACGTATTGGCCAGAAGTTTATTCCGCAACCTAGAGTGCCATAGTTGCCTACCCCTTTGTCTTTGTCTCCAAAATGGTATCCTGCACGGACAACACCATATTTCAGGAAATTATATTCGGCTCCTACGCCAGCCTGGAGATGACGGATTTCAGAGGGGAGCAGATAGTTGAAGTCGAGCGCAACCTGCAAACGATTTTCTATGCTGAATGGCAGGTCGATTGTACCTCCCAATCCTAATCTGGCGGGCAACTTTTGTCCGTCCAGCTTCTTGCCTAAGTTGGCAGCTTGGAAACCAATGCTCCAGGAAGCCATTTCGTTCAATATAGCCATATTGCGATAGTAGGTCGCGCCGAAGTCCAGACAAACGCTATTCTTGCTGTCTGCACCTTCTGCGGCTTTGGCTTGCAGGTATCTGAAGGTTAATGAAAGAGACAGATTTTTGGCTATATTTCTGAAATAAGCAGCTTCTAAGTCCCATGCATGAGGACGGTAATCGAACACTTTGGGATCTTTGAAATGCCGGAAACCTACAGCAAATCCATGTATGCCTTCCCTTCCGATCCGGTAGAAAAGGGAGGCGCTATGTAACGCATAATCTTTGTTGATTTTAGCAAATGAATAACTTGCACCCATCACTTCTTGTGAGAAAGCGATGGTAGAAGCATTATGAAAAATAGCTGTACTACCGTTATCGGTGGTAGCTAATCCTGTACCTGCCATACCTGCCGATTGGGCGTCCGGAGTAAGTTCCAGAAAGTAGGCGCTTGCCATTTCTTGTGCTCCCAGCAAAGTGGGGAATAAGCACGAGGCGAGAAGGAAATGTTTTACTCGTTTCATAATCAGTTATTTTTAGAGTGAGACATCCGGACAACACGTATGCCTGTCCACGATTTATTGTTGTTTAGCATGTGATTGAGAGGTTCGTGGCTGACAACTACTTTCCCCAATGTAGAAGAAGCGTGCAGCAGGTGCAGTTTCCCATTTTTATATTCTGCTATTCCCACATGAGAGATGTCCAGTCCAGGCATCTTCGTTGTGATAGCAATGATATCTCCATTCATGATCCAGGGCAATCCCGTTTCCGGCAGTTCGCTTTTCGGTAACCAATGTACGACTTTTCCGGAGATTGCTTTTTCATATTCGGCCATTTGTCGTACATTTTCTGGCGAATCAGCCAATTTTTTATATTGCTTGGGATGGGTAGACATATACGAAAGAGATAATTTTTGAGTATGTGCACTGTTTTGGGCAGTAATATCGGTGAGGAATCCATGGCGGATCCCGTTCTCAATCCATTCGGAAGTATAATGCAACCGGGAAGGATATCCGTTGATGATGCCGTCTCGATAACGTATTTTTTGCAGATTGTCAGCAAAGGAAGAGCCCAATGCTTGTGCTAGCGTATATTCTACGAAAGTGAGGCAATCTACGGCATTAGTCTGGATTATTAATGATTCTTCTCCGTCTTGGTCTAATGTGTTAGCCACGTATTTAGTTCCCAGGTATGATTTCCCGATTCGTAACATGGGCTCGGGATTTTCCGGGAATACAACACCGTCGCGCAACCATTTTTCCAATTCTTGTGTCCATTGTTGCTTATATTTAAAATGGTCCTGAAATCCCCAGCCATGTCCTCCGGTAGGATAAACATGGAGAGTTGCCGGAACCTTGTTTTTTTGTAAAGCGAGGTAATAGTTCACTCCGTGATAAGGTGCTACGGAAGGGTCGTCGGAGGTAAGAGCGATAAATGCTTGTGGAGTATCGGGAGTTACTTGCAATTCGGCAGAAAACTTCTGTATTTGTTCCATTGTGGGATTTTTGCCAAGCAATGCAGTTCTTGTATTTCCACGGGTAATTTGCATCATCGTAACCACTGGATAAAGTAATATCTGAAAGTCCGGACGTGTTTCCGAATTATAGTGAGTGGCGAGTGTAGCAGTTAAATGTCCTCCCGCAGAGGCTCCCATTAATCCTACCTTATAAGGATTGACATTCCATTCTTTGGCATGTTGACGTACCATGCGAATGGCTTGTTCGGCGTCTGATACGGGGACTTCCCAATGTCCGTTCGGCATCCGGTATTTTAATACAATATAGGTAATACCTTGTCCGCAGAACCAGGGAGCCATATCATACCCCTCTCCATCCATACCTAGACCACGATAACCGCCTCCGGGGCACATGATAATAGCCATTCCATTCGGCTTTTCCGGGTGGTAGACCGTCATGGTGGGATGCGTGACATTAGTGACAAAATGAGGACGCGTTTCCTGCTCTTCTCCGGTTAGTCCACTGGAGTTGGGAGCGCCGTCGGGCCACAAGGGTAGCTCGACGGGTTGCTGCGCAAATGATATGGCAGTTACAAGCGATACTATAATGGATAATAGTCTCCTCATAATTATTTATTTAATTTTCATTGAAGCCTTTATAAAGTAAAGAATCAATAATGCATATGCTCCTAATGCCAACACTTCTGACCAAGTATTGTTCAACCATGTCTCATTAACCAGATTGATTCCACCAAAGCGCATCGCGGCACTGATTACTCCCATCAATGCACCTCCGGCAATGAAACCGGATGCCAGTAAGGTTCCTTTTTCACCTCTTTCCGTATTCAGAGTTGCATCTTTGCTGCGCGTTGTAACAAACCAATTCACTGCTCCACCCACTACCAGCGGCACATTCAGTTCTAATGGAATAAACATACCCAATGCAAAAGCTAATGCAGGAATTTTACAAAGAGTCAGAATAATTGCTAAGACAGCACCAATGCCATATAACAACCAGGGTGCACCTACACCACTCATTAGCGGTTCGATAACGGCCGCCATCGCATTTGCTTGCGGAGCAGCCAGTGCGCCACTTGTAAATCCGTATGTTTTATTCAGGATAATCATTACACCGCCTACTGTTGCAGCTGATACGATCGTTCCCAAGAACTTCCATGTTTCCTGTTTGGCAGGCGTACTTCCGAGCCAGTAACCAATCTTCAAGTCGGTGATAAAACCTCCTGCCATCGACAGTGCGGTACATACTACGCCACCCATTACCAATGCGGCAACCATGCCTGAAGGACCTTTCAGTCCGACGGCTACCATCACTACGGAAGCCAAAATCAGCGTCATCAATGTCATTCCCGAAACAGGATTAGTACCAACAATCGCAATGGCATTAGCTGCTACTGTGGTGAACAGGAAAGAGATGCCGGCAACCAGAACAATGGCTACCAATGTATGCAACAAATTTCCTTGCATGACATCAAGGTAGAAGAATAATACAATTAATATCAGTGTGATGATGGAACCGATGGCAATAATCTTCATTGAAAGATCCCGTTGGGTACGGATAATGCTTTTCTCTACATTCCCTTTACCACCCATCTCTTTTGCTGCCAGTCCGACAGCACTTTTAATGATGCTCCAGGAACGCATAATACCGATCACACCTGCCATAGCGATACCACCAATACCGATACTCTTAGCATAATATTTGAATATTTCTTCCGGACTCATCATTCCTACGGTAGAGGTAATTTCCGGATTCCAAGCATTCAGTACACTGTCTCCCCAGATAGCAGACATTCCCGGAATGATAATCCACCACACAGCCAGTGAACCGGCACAAATGATGGAAGCATATTTCAGTCCGACGATATATCCCAAACCAAGCACAGCAGCACCGGTGTTTACCTTGAATACCAACTTCGCCTTTTCTGCCAGCATTTCTCCGGCACTGCAAACACGGGTAGTAAAGTTCTCGTTCCACCATCCGAATGTTGCTACGATGAAGTCATATAATCCGCCGATCATACCTGCCATCAATAACGGTTTAGCCTGGCTGCCGCCTTTTTCTCCGGAGATCAACACTTGTGTCGTGGCTGTTGCTTCAGGGAAAGGATATTTTCCATGCATGTCGCTGACGAAGTATTTACGGAAAGGAATAAGGAATAGAATACCCAATACGCCACCCAATAAAGAGCTGATGAATACCTGCATGAAAGTAACTGTCATCTCGGGATATTTAGCTTGGAGAATATAAAGAGCGGGGAGGGTGAAGATAGCTCCGGCAACGATTACTCCGGAACAAGCTCCGATAGACTGGATAATCACATTTTCTCCCAACGCATTTTTTCTTTTGGCAGCTCCGGAAACTCCTACGGCAATGATCGCAATTGGAATAGCTGCTTCAAATACCTGTCCGACCTTCAATCCTAGATAGGCAGCGGCGGCTGAGAAAAGGATTGCCATGGCAATACCCCATGTTACTGACCAGATATTAACTTCCGGATAATTTTTTGAGGGACCCATCAACGGGTTGTACACTTCTCCGGGTTTCAACTCTCTGAACGCATTCTCGGGTAATCCGGTGAATTTGTCTTCTTCTTGTTTCATAGTTTTTATAATTTGCTAATGTGTCAATTTACATTTCCGTCCTCAAAGTAAACAAAAAAAAAGGAGAACCGAAAGATTCTCCTTTATGTAATAGTCTATTTTCTCCTACTTTGCATCTTTTGCTGTCATATCGCCCTCAATATACAATCTTACCATCTCTGTTTTGGCGTTGGTACGCAAGGTGATTGATTTCTTGAAATGTCCCGGATATTTGCCTGTTCCGTTATAAGTCACCTTGATTGTTCCTTTTTTACCCGGCATGATGGGCTCCTTTGTATATTCGGGTACTGTACATCCGCAAGAGGCTACAGCCTGATGGATCACCAGAGGGGCATCACCTATATTAGTAAAGGTAAATGTGCAACTGACAACCGGGCTGTTTTCAGAAAACTTACCGAAATCGTGAGTCGTTTTGTCAAACTTGATATCTGCATTTGTTTGCGCAAATGTAAAGCTTACGCCCATTACTAACAGGGTCATTAAAAAAAGTATCTTTTTCATTTTTCCTTCTCTTTTTGATTACAAATGCCAAAGATAATGCTTTTTCCCCTAAAATATACTTTATGGAGTGCGAAATAGTATTAAACGATTCTCTTTTGCTATTTTGAGAGTTGGAATCCCAGCATCATTCCATCGTAATTTTCGGCCAGTGAACTGACTGTTTTCAGTGCGGTACTACTGCTTTTGCTGCCGATGAAAGCCATTAGTTTCAACAGTTTGTCCGAGTTGAACAACAACTCCAGTGAGCTGGAACTGCAATTTACTTTAGCGTGCAGATTCAGAAGTTTCAAATACTTCAAATCAACTTGTTTGGTTGAAGCATTGTAGGAATAAGTGCCTTTCAGTGTTTTCTTGCCCACTGTGCTGGTGAAAGTACTGTCGGCATTGAAAGTGAAGCTCATTTGGCCATCTTTAATACCAATTTTGCTTAATTGTTCGTTCAGTTTGCTTTCAGCCATAGTAGCTGCGGCAGCTCCGCCTGCTTTCATTAGTAAGTTATCCGATTCGAACTCTACCGCCGAACCTTTGTAGTTCCATGTTCCGGTCATGTCGATTGATTCGGTGGCTCCAGTGATGGCATTTACTACTTTTGAAATGTTGTCCTTATTAAGTAAGTCGGACCACGATTGCGCCTGGCTGTTAGTCGCCGTTAGCATAAATACTGCCATAAAGGCAATAGATAAAAAACTCTTTTTCATTTTCATTCTTCTTTCATTTAATATTGAGATCCTTGTTTATATTTTCTATGTAGTTGAGTATGTCAATACGTCCTGTGCGGTCTTCCGAGGAAGAAATGAAGTGAGGAGGGAGCTCTTCCCATTGTTTGCTCAACTCACGTAAATAGGCATTGATATTCATTTTTAAACGTCCACCTTTGAGTTTATCGGCTTTGGTAAAGATGATAGAGAAGGGGATACCGTTCTCGCCCAGCCATTCCATAAACTCGAGGTCTATTTTTTGGGGTTCCAGCCGGCTGTCTATCAGGACAAAGAGGTTGGTCATTTGCTCTCGTTCCAGAATGTAGTCTTCAATTATGGTACGTATCTGGTCTTTTCCTTTTTGTCCGCGTCGGGCGTAGCCATATCCCGGAAGGTCGACGAGGTACCAATTCTTATTGATAAGGAAGTGGTTGATTAACATCGTTTTTCCCGGAGTGGAGGAGGTCATGGCCAGACCTTTACGACCAGTCAACATATTGATAAGACTTGATTTTCCCACGTTCGAACGTCCTATAAAGGCATATTCAGGAAAAATACCGGACGGGCATTTCTTCACGTCCGTATTGCTAATCACAAATTCAGCACTTGTTATTTCCATTTTCTTGTCATTTATTTCTTTGTAAAATTGTTTATAATAAACTTGCTCATTGTTTATAATAAACTATTGCGCAGTTTATAATAAACTCTGCCATTATTTATTATAAACTTCGGAGTACTTGTTTCTATGGTACTTTCAGCGTTTTCCCTTTTTTAGACATACAGATTAACCCCGCAAAGGTAAGCGTTCCATTTAACATTAGCAATTCATAACCGAATTTATATCCGGTTTCTTTTCCAATCCACCAGTCGGCAAGATAGCAGAGCAGTGGTGAAAGGATGGCTATGAGAGGAACCCATCGGTCGGTCGTTTGCCTACGTGTAAAAAGCCCGAAAGCAAACATTCCGAGCAGGGGGCCGTATGTGTAGGAGGCGATGATATATATGGCATCAATAACGCTCTTATTATTAAGTATCTCTACCAGACAGATGAAGAATGCCAATAAGACTGATAACGATAAATGTACTTTGTCTCTTTTGCGACGTGCCACTTCTTCTGTATCTTTTTCCGTATTCAGCAGATCTACGCATACACTGGTTGTCATGGCTGTCAGGGAGGAATCCGAGTTGCTGAAAGCTGCTGCGATAATGCCGATTGTAAAAAGTATCAATACGGATTGTCCCAGATAACCTTGGGTTGCAAACATGGGCAGTATATCATCATTCATAGCTGGCAGTTCGAGTTGCATTTGTCCTGCTAGTGCTATCAATAGAATACCCAAACATAGAAAAAGGAAATTTAGTGGAATGAATGAGAAACCATAGCAGTACATGTTTTTTTGTGCTTCCCGGAGGTTACGGCAAGAAAGATTCTTTTGCATCATATCCTGATCCAGGCCGGTCATTACGATTACGATGAAGATACCACTGAAGAATTGTTTGAAGAAGTTCTGCCGGGATACCCAGTCGTCAAATACAAAAATACGGCTGTGTTCACTGTTTTGGATTGTTTGGACAATGCCACTGAAGTTAAGGTCTAATCTTTGGATCGTAAAATAGATGATAAAAATCAGGGCGGCAATTAGGCAAAATGTTTGTAAGGTATCTGTCCATACGATGGTCTTTATTCCGCTTTTATGAGTATATATCCATACCAATGCAACCGAACCGACAGCAATCAGCCAAAAGGGAACGTGCATTTCCTGAAATACATAAGTATGGAGAATAAGGCATACCAGATAAAGTTTGGCTGCGGTTCCCAACATACGTGACAGCAGAAAGAAAAAGGAACCAGTTTGATAGGCACGCACTCCGACACGGGTGCCGAGATAACCGTAGATACTTGTCAGATTCAACTTATAATATAAAGGAAGTAAAATGTGGGCTACGACCATGTATCCGAAGAAAAATCCGAGTACTGTTTGCATATAGGTCATATCCATTCCGCGCACCATTCCCGGTACAGAGACGAAAGTGACTCCGGAAATAGAGGCGCCAATCATTCCAAAAGAGACTATATACCAAGGTGATTGATTTTCTCCCTTGAAGAACGCTGCATTCGATCCGCCCTTACGTCCGGTGATACGGGCTATTAGTAATAATACTGCGAAGTAGCAAAGAATAGTGACTAGTATCATCATAACAGATGCAAAGGTAGCAATTTTTGTAGGTATTAAAAACAATAATCTGTATCTTTGCAAGGTTTTATCGATAGAACAGCAATTATTATCTATGAATCAACAATATCCTTCTATACTGCTTGAAAAAGCAGTCGGCGAATTTTCCAAACTTCCGGGTATCGGGCGTAAGACGGCTATGAGGCTTGTTCTGCATCTGCTTCGTCAGGATACGGCTACTGTGGAAGCTTTCGGAAATTCTATCATAACGTTGAAGCGTGAAGTGAAATACTGCAAAGTGTGTCATAATATATCCGATACTGAAACTTGCCAGATTTGTGCTAATCCGCAACGGGATGCTTCCACTGTCTGTGTGGTGGAAAATATTCGTGATGTAATGGCGGTAGAGGCAACCCAGCAGTATCGCGGGCTTTATCATGTTTTGGGCGGAGTTATTTCTCCAATGGATGGAGTCGGACCGAGTGACCTTCAAATTGAAAGTTTGGTACAGCGGGTGGCTGAAGGTGGAATCAAAGAAGTTATTTTGGCATTGAGTACCACGATGGAGGGTGATACTACCAACTTCTATATCTATCGCAAGTTAGATAAACTAGGGGTTAAACTAAGTGTGATAGCCCGTGGTATATCGGTTGGTGATGAACTTGAATATGCTGATGAAGTGACTTTAGGACGCAGTATTGTGAACCGGACGCTTTTTACCGGAATTGTATAATCATTATTAATCATTTAAGAACGAACATGGAAGAACAGATAAAACGAGCTGTTAGAAATTTGAATATCAGTTATGTTTTCTTTTGGGTACTCCCGGCATTTTTGCTTGGGGCAGGAGAGTTTGAACTCTTTCCTGTAGGAGGTTGGGTAGATAACGCGCCGGCTATCTACTATTTTGAGACAGTCGGCATTTTGCTCACTGCTTTGTGTGTGCCTCTTTCTCTCAAATTATTTAGCTTGGTGCTTAAGAAAAAGATAGATCACATGACTATTACGCTTGCCTTGAAGCGATATGTGCAATGGAATATTGTACGCTTGGGAATGCTTGAAGTAGCTATTGTGGTGAACCTTTTGTGTTACTATCTGACGTTGAGTAGTACGGGTAATCTCTGTATGCTAATTGGCCTGACAGCGTCGCTTTTCTGCCTACCTAGCGAGAAGAGATTGCGTAATGAGCTTCACATTGCAAAAGATGAAAAGCTATGAGACAGTCTTTCTTGATGAACGAGCGTATCTATCTTCGTGCGGTCGAGCCGGAAGATATGGATATAATGTATGAGATGGAAAATGACCCTTCCATGTGGGACATCAGTAACTTTACGGTTCCTTACTCCCGTTATGTGTTGCGCCAATATATTGAAGGTTCACAGTGTGATGTGTTTGCGGATAAGCAATTACGTCTGATGATTGTACGTAAATCTGACCAGTGTATACTTGGTACGATTGATATTACGGATTTTGTTCCCCTTCATTCGCGGGGAGAAGTAGGAATTGCTATCCATAAGGATTATCGGCAACAAGGTTGTGCTACCGACGCATTGAAACTTCTTTGTGAATACGCTTTTGATTTTCTGTCTTTAAGTCAGCTTTATGCGCATGTCACGACAGATAATGAAGTTTGTGTAAAACTGTTCACATCTTGTGGCTTCGTTCAATGCGGATTATTAAAAAATTGGCTGCAAGTGGAGGGGGGCTACAAAGATGCATTGCTCCTCCAATGTTTGAATCCTAAGAAATAAAATATTAGTTGAGAGTAGGCACTTGTGGGAAGCGTGACCACGTTTCGTACTTGCTGCCTAGCTTCTCTAAAGCAGTCCGCCACATATCCTTGATATTGTTTTTCATCAGATATGATTTCTCTTCTTCAGACACCAACCATGTGTTTTCTCTGATTTCATTGCTCAACTGTTCGCTGTCCCATCCGGAATATCCCAAGAAGAAACGGATACATTCGCTGATTTTATTCCCTTGTAATATATATTTTTTTATTTCATCAAAATCTCCATTCAGATAAAGTCCTTTGCTGATAGAGATAGAGCCGGGGATGTCTGATAGTGTATGGAGATAAAATAAAGTATCAGTGGCAATAGGTCCACCTTTGTATAGAGGAATCTCGTCCAGATATTTAAATTCCATAATGATATCATTCAGAAATAATGGCAGTTGTTTGTTGATAACCAATCCCATACTTCCTTCGTCCGTATGATCGACCAGTAAAATTACGGATCTGCCAAACGTTGCGTCACGCAGAAAAGGTTCAGATATTAAAATCCTTCCTCTTGATGGTAACACATTATTCGATTGAATCTTAAATATGTCAGAGTCGATATTCATGCCACTAAAGTAAGAAAAAAAACGGAATAACAATCGTTCTTTCCGTTTTTTTTCATTTTAAGAATGGCTTTTATGAATATCTTATGTCAAATAATCAGGTTATCGGATGATTTTCAGCAAATAGTTTCATTCTTTCATCCAATTGCGCATATTGATGATCTTTAATAAAAGAGGTACACGCGCGCAACCCTTCTTGATGGCTGCCTGTTGTAACCAATGAAATCGCGCTCACTCCGTAGTACATCAGTTCTTTGGCCAGTTCGCCGCTGGTCATTCCAGGATATCCGATGGTAAAATAGAATCCGTCCGCAATCGGGTCTCCCAAGTCGTTGTCATATACTAGGTGGAAACCGTGACGGAGGAAGATTTCTTTCAATTTTTGCGCTCTTTCACCATAGATCTTCACCTCGTTGAGGAAGTTATATTGTCCTTTGTTGGCAGCTTTCAGCATGGCAGCCATGGCGAATTGTGCGGAATGACTGGTTCCCGATGAAAGTGCATAAAGTACGCGATGAATGAAAACTGTTCCAAAAGTACCGCCGCCATATCGTTTGGTCAGTCCCGGATAGCTTCGGTGGTATAATTTATCAGAGATACAGCTCACGCCAATACGCTGTCCGGCATAACTGAATGCTTTCGATCCGGAAATCAGTAATACATAATTATCTGTATAATGGGCTACTGATGGCTGGAAGGGGGGGTGGTATGGTTTACTCAAATCTTGGCGGAAGTCCATCGCGAAATAAGCCAAGTCTTCCAAAACAATTACATCATACTGCGTTGCTAATTCACCGATAATCTGCAATTCCTCCTCTTTCAGGCAAATCCAGCTGGGGTTATTTGGATTCGAATAAATGATAGCTGATATATTTCCTTTTTTCAGATAGCTTTCCAGTTTTTCTTTCAGTTTGTCTCCGCGGTAGTCATATACATCAAACGTTTCGAACTTTTGTCCCATTACTACCAACTGTTGTTTCTGTACCGGGAATCCGGGATCGATGAATAAAATCGTATCTTTCTTTTCGTCACATTGACTGCAAGTAAGGAATGAAGCGAATGTTCCCTGCATGGAGCCGGTGACAGGTACACAACCTTCCGGGCCTAAATCTACATTGATAAATGCTTTGATAAAGTTGGAAGCCTCTTTTTTCAATTCCGGCAATCCGTTGATATCGGGGTATAGGCTGGCAATGCCATTTTGTAGTGCTTCAATCTCTGCTTTCACACCTACTGCGGAAGGAGGAAGCCCCGGAACGCCCATTTCCATTTTAATAAATTCAACTCCCGATGTAGCTTCTGCTTTCGAAGCAATAGCTTTCACTTCTCGAATGGTAGCTTTTGAAAAATCGACAATTTGAAACTCATTTATAGTTTCATCAATCAGATGTCGTTCAATTGGTGTATTTTTCATTCTATTTTCTATTTTATTAGTATCTGCAAATGTACACGATAATTCTTAATAAACCCACTTTTTCAGAAAAAAGATACTGAAGCTATTGCAGATCTCAAAAAAAATATCTACCTTTGCATCCGCAATCGAGAGAGATGCAGATTAATAAATTGAAGTTCTGGTGCGTTAGTTCAGTTGGTTAGAATACATGCCTGTCACGCATGGGGTCACGGGTTCGAGTCCCGTACGCACCGCGAAAGCAAATAGTAAATTAAAGCAAAGCTCTGAAATTCTTGAATTTCAGAGCTTTTTCTTTTTCCTCGCTTAGGCAAAAAACAGCGGTTTCAGGCAGTTCTCACGTGGCTTATCCGTGGGACTTTTTGAAAGCCGTTTTTGCTCCCACGAATTGACGCTTTTGTCTTTGATTGTCAGCTTTTTGCGTAGCTGGTTTTTGAGTGTAGCAAACTAATTTTGTACCACTTAAAAATCAAAGAATTATGGGAGCAGTGAAAAGAAACACACTAAGCGTATTGTTCATCATTAAGAAATCAAAACTTCTGAAAAACGGTGAAGCTCCTGTTTGTATGCGCATCACCGTAAACAAGCGAGTAGCCGAAGTTATGATTAAACGGAGTATTCCCATAGACTTATGGAATCAGAAAAAGGAATGTTCCAAAGGAAAAGACCGTGTAGCCACCGAACTAAACCACTATATCAATACGGTTCGTGCTAAAGTATTGCAGATACACCGTGAATTGGAGATAGACAACAAACCGATAACAGCCGATATTATAAAGGATTGTTTCTACGGGCGGGACAAGGTACAGCGCACCTTGCTGGAAGTGTATGCAGAGCATAACGAAAAATGTCGTGCCCTGATTGGCAAAGAATATACGGAAAGCACAGTTACCAAGTTTGATACTTCAATAAACCGCTTGAAAGAATATATCCGTAGTTGCTACCACCGTGATGATATAATGCTGGCAGAACTGGATGGGCAATTTATTCGTGATTTTGATTTTTGGCTGAAAACGGATAAGCATTGCCAAAATAATTCCGCATTGAAGCATTTGAAGAACTTGAAAAAAGTTGTTCGTATTGCTTTGGCTAACGACTGGATAAAGAAAGACCCGTTTTACGGCATCCACTTCAAGCAGGAAGAAGTTAATGTAGAGTTCCTTTCACGTGAAGAATTGGATGTTTTGATGAACAAAGAATTTACTATCAAACGTTTGGAGCAGGTAAGGGATATTTTTGTCTTTTGCTGTTTTACCGCACTTGCTTTCGTTGATGTGCAGCAGTTAAGCCGTGAGCACCTGATAAAAGACAATAACGGTGCTTTGTGGATACGCAAGGCACGGCAGAAAACCAATCAGATGTGCAACATTCCCGTTTTATCCATTCCCCAAAGGATATTGGGGAAATATGAAGATAATGCAGAGTGTATAAAGAAAGGTGTGCTTTTACCCGTAATCAGTAATCAGCGCATGAATGCCTACTTAAAAGAAATCGCTGATTTATGCGGCATTACCAAACGCTTAACTACACATGTTGCCCGGCATACTGCGGCTACCGTTGTTTTTCTCGCCAATGATGTGTCAATGGAAAATGTCTCTAAGATTTTGGGACATTCCAATATCAGAATGACACAGCATTATGCAAAAGTTTTAGATAGCTCTATTATGCGTGATATGGTGAATGTGGAGAAGAATTTTAAATAGAAAAAGAATTATGCTTGCTTTATTCTTTGACGATACATAGTTAGTCCTTTTATCTTTAAGAATGCTTGTTCATTGTTTTGAACGTCCGCCTTGATTCGCTTTATTCTTTTATTATATGATTGTGGTATTTTAAGTTTATTGTTTTGACATATTACACCAGTAACTATTGGATTTTTTGTTTTATAAAAAGTTTTAGAATGACTAATTTTATATCCTGAAGTAGTTATAATAGATAATATTTCAGGGATTTTTTTATGGAAATCTATAGAAGAAGACATTGTTATATCATCAACAAATATTGAAAATTTAATATTATTCTCTTTTGCTAATGCCTGTATTCTATCGCCAACAGACTTGAATACCAAATTAGCTATTAATGTTGATGTTGGAACACCTTGTGGAACTTGATAATTATGTGTAGTAAGTTTAGTTAAAGTTCTTGCAATTTCAGGGGTGCATCCTAATTTTAAAAACATATAAAACACCATTTTATGATTAATGGAAGGAAAAAAGGATTTCAAGTCTGTAGTAAATACATATTTATTACCTTGATGATATTTAGCGTTAAGAATATTATCCTTCTTAGGAATACCTCCAAAAAAATAATTAGGAAGAGTTGTTTTTGAAAGTAAATAGTTATACAATCTTTTTTGTATAACTTTCAAATCTTTATTAGTGGAGTTAATTGTGCGTTTTTTTATTGTTCCATCAGAATTATATAAAGGTTCATTGGTGTCTTTATTTAATTTAGGCTTTTCCCATGTAGAGTAATATTTATCTATATTCTCTATAATGGAATCCAATTGTTGACGAGAAACTTTTAGTATATATAGCAAATGCTTTTCGGTTGTAATCATCCTACTAAAATGTATAAAAGAAATTAGAGAGCCGATAGAATATCAAAAACGGTTTTCAAAAAACTGTATATTTTTGAAATAACTGGAATTACCTTAAACAAACTTTTAAAAAGTAGATATAAGGTGCTTCCACATTTTTGAATAGACTTTAATAGTTGAGAAAACTCATCTATTTTTTTTGTCATTCTTCCTATCTTCGAAGAGCAATGGGAGGTTTTTATTTTTCCTCCTTTTGAAGGTATAACCTTTTTCATGATATATAATATTAAATGATTATATGGCAATATCGCCATGTCCTCAATCAATATTACTAATAACCAATAATACTATATACATTACCTTCTTTTGCTCTCTATTTTCATGTCCTAACAGACGTAGAGACGATTTACAAGTGAGGAATCCCTATATAGAATGCCAACAAACTATAAATGGATAGACCGCTATCTCTGATGTTTATCATTAATATAGATGAACACAGATGCTCGTCCCATAAAACCATATTGGTGTGATAAATCACTTTAATTTTGTAGTACTATTGGTTCAATTGTACCTTCTTCCACATTCTTTCAAAGAACGAATACTTTGCAAAAGTATAGAATAAAATAGTATTACCAAAGAAAAATGCTATGTAATTTTCCCAAGCTGAATAAAACATTAACAAAGGTAAGCTCCGTATTCCGTCCGTTCAAGCCCAAGCCCTACGGGTTTGAAAGAAAATCTCCACACCTGCGCTCCGCTCCGGGTAGTATTTTCTTCCAAAGGCTTGCACAGACGGACTACTACACTGATAGAGTTAATGTTCTTAGTCAGTTTCGGAAAAAATGTGTTTTAGGGTAATAAGCTATTCCTGCCGTTCCTTGTTTAGTAGGTCTGCAAAAGCCGTTCTATATCGCTTTGGCGATAGATTATTTTGCCTTTTATCTGAATGTAAGGGATAACGCCCGTATCTCTCCATTCTTGCAGGATACGGATGCTTACTTTCAGATATTTGGACGCTTCTTGGTTGCTTAGAAACTTATCACCGTTCAAATGCGGTCTGCTTTCCTTTGCCAGTCGGCTGATGCCGTCTAACATTCTATCCATAGATTGAAAGAACTCGTTTATTAGTTCACTATTGCTGTTTATCAGTTCCATATTGACATATTCATTTATAGTTAGCTTGAATGATTGGTATATACGCAGGTAATCGCCATAGTAAGAAATGAAAAGGCTGTCTTTTGCCTTGTCATAATCGATATAAAGCCGCTTAAAGGCTGAAACAATAAAGTAACGGCTATCTTCTTTCTGTATCTCGTAAGTAGCGGGTTGCGCCTGTCCGTTATCCGATACATGAAGCATCGAAAGGAGATACTTTTTCCCACTTTGGTATATCATTACCGTAGGATGAAGATTTAGACTTTCCCATGTGCCGACAATAGCCGGTAGGGTGAAAGATTGATTTGCTTCTGAATTGACATCTTGTTTTCTTTTCATAAGGCGATACTTATTTGTTGGTTGATATATAGCTGTTTTTCCTTCCTAAAACATCGTTTATCGTACATTCTGCAATCAGTCTTTCAATATCGGCAGATTTATAGTACAGTTTATTACCGATTTGGGAGTAACCCAATTTGCCACTGTCCCGGTAGTTCTGCAAACTTCGGATGCTGATACCGAGCAAGGCGCACACTTCACGACCTGACAACCATTTCTCCGGCTGGTGGGTATTCTCTTTACAAATCCGTTCCACCTGACTGACGAAACCGGAGAACCTCCCACATACTTGTTTAAAAGTCTGTTCCTCAATAGTTACAATATTCATACGTCTTTCTCTTTTGGCTGGTTGAATATTCCTTTTTGTATTTCTTCCCGGTAGAGAGCCGAAAGGACATCATTATGCGCACCTAAATGTTCTTCCAGTACGTTATCAATGAAATTTCCGATGCTTACTTGTTTGTTTGTAATCACGCCTACAATCTGAACGATACGTTTTTGTATCTCTCCGCTTATGTACACGCTTTGACGGTTGCAAACCGACCGTTTTTTAAGGAACACCGATTTATAACTTTCCCGTTCCTTACTTGCTGTTTCCTGTAATGATTGTTTTACTTCTTCCATACATTTAATTTTTAATGATTTATAAATAAGATGATTGATTCCCGATACTGATTGAAAAAATGCAAGCCAGTTTTATAACTATGTCCCTTTATCTTTAAATAGCTTTCAAACATGGTTTAAAACTATATTCAGACCTTGTTTTACTGTCTTATATATTGCCACCACTCAATCATTTTTCAGCAAAGAAAGAGGTAAAAACAAACGCTTTTAAAAATGGGGTTACTTTGTCTGTTTATGTTACAATTTGGCGCAACCGCCTATATTTCGGGAGGGAATTACTGTCTGTAATTTTGCAACTGATAAACAGACAGAGGATAAAGCCAAACCGCTTGCTTTTGCAATCTGACTATAGGGAAGATTTTTGTTATCACATGAGAACAGCAAGTTGTGTTTTGAGGCCCGCGCTTCGCTTTTTGTGCCTCAAAACCTTGCCACCTTTTAAGGTGGTTGGTTTTACTCCAAAGTCGTAAAACCAGTAAATAATTATCATTATGGAACAGAAAAAGAAGCCATTTAACAAAGGTGGGCGCAAGCCTAAGCTTGACCCACGAACACACCGCTATTCTCTTAATTTAGACGATGTGGAGAACGCTAAGTTCTTAGCCTTTTACGACCAATCAGGCTACAAGGTAAAGGCGCATTTCATTAAGAACTGTATTTTCGGGAAATCGTTTAAGGTGCTTAGAATTGATAAAAGCAAGGTAGATTATTACATCCAACTCTCCCAATTGTTTTCACAATTCAGGAGCATAGGCATACTGTATAACCAAACGGTGAAAGAACTCCATTCCAATTTTGCGGAAAAGAAAGCACTTGCCTTGCTTTACAAACTGGAACGATACACTGTTGAACTGGTAAAGACGAACCAGCAGATTATTGCGCTTACCAAACAGTTTGAAGCATCTTATAGGGAAGAGGGAACAATATCATCAGGGAAGTAAATACAGACTTGCCAAAAGAAAAACATCCCGAAACTGCCACGTGTACAGCTCCGGGATGAATTTCACTCTTACTTATTCGTTCTGTGTTCTTTCTCGAACTTTCGGAGCGTGCCCACATCGAACCGTTCCTTTATGAACTCACGCACATCGGAAGCCCGGTAGTAGGCTTTTCCGCTAATCATCATAAAGGGCAGCAGTTTTTTGCTTCTTAATCTCTGTAATGTCCGGGTACTGACTTTGAACAGCAGGCATAAATCCTGATTATCCAAAAGTTTGTCATTCGGCATTACTTTTGGGTTGGTTTGCAAACTCTTTACATCTTTGCCGACTTCTTCCAGTTTATCAAGTAGCTTTTGCATCCAGTCTTTGAACTCGTAACTATCTACATACATATTGCTTCATTTTTCAGGTTATACACTAATGCTTACCAATCGATTGATGAAGCAAAGTTCGGAAAAGGGAAGCAAAGAAAATGGGGGAATGGTACACCTAATCCCCCATAAATCATTCGTAGCATGTTGATTATCAATATAACAGAAAATTCATTTTTATAAATGGTTATAACCACTATCTCTGCTCTTTTTTAGAATAGCAACTTTTAAGCTATCTAAAAATTCTGTTATTTTAGTAGGTTTCCTTTTGATAACCGCAATTTCTTTTTTGTATATATCTCCAAAATTAATGTTGAACATCTTTTCAAAAATCCGGGCAATATCGCTTAAAAAGATGTCTTTGTTATCAATCCGAACTATTCCATCTCTGATATAAAAAATACCACAAACCAATTCCATTATATCTACGATTTTAATAACCTCATTGTTTAAGTAGAATGGAGATTTCCAATCAGATTCTATATTGATGAAAAATTTTGGATATTCCATTTGGCGATAGATTAGTTCTTGTTCCATATTTATTAAAGACAAGAGTTTATCAAGATATATAATTTTCAGTTTACTATTTTCAGTAGGAGAAGTTTCATCTAATGCTTTTATTGTTCCGAAATCTATATAACTCATATTTAATTGCCTGATACGTATTTTATTATCATGCTCTTTATTGAGATAATCGAATAAATCTTCAACAAATTCAAGATATGCAGAAGTTATTTCTTCTATCACAGATTTTTCCTTTTGGCAAGGATGCTTTAGCAATTTATATATTTGCTTTTCTGTTAAATCCCATTTTGGCATAATCTTTCTTAGAAGACAAATTGTAATTGTTTTATAAGTTTCTTGCTATCTTCTGCCATTTTCTCTGCCTATGTTTATAAAATTTAAGCGTCCACCAAGCGGCAAGAGCAGTTAAACCTCCTGCATATAAATCGACCATATCTGTATATCTTGTTACATTAGGAGAAATTTCTTCCATGTTGATATAATGATTCCATATAGTTACTTTTTTATTATACTCATTTGTTACTATCTCTCCTGTGCTTTTATCCATTTTGATTACGTTTATTGTATGTTTTCCTACTGGAATAAATCCATGTAGGAACATTTTAAAGCAAAAGGATTTTCCTTCTTTCCAAGTAGGAGAAGTATTATCATAAGATACAAAACTGGCTTTTGGCTTGCAAATTTCTCTTAAGGTATCAATATCCTGAATTTTACACCAAATATTTTCCCTGTTAGCTTCAAACTCAGAAGTAACAACTACTCTACGTCCTACAACCTCTTTTCCGTTACGTGTCATTAAACAAATTTTCTTTATCATACTACATAAATTAAAATATTAAATATCTATTTATCTTATACTGATTTCATTATCTTTGTGCAAAGATAGAAGCAATAGACTCTAAAGGCAATAGTTATTTATAATGAGATAACGTGCAAATATCTAATAATCAGATGTTTTAAAATATGAAAATTGAGGAAATTGAGAAGCAAATAATAAACTTACTTCCAACATCAAACATACTACTTGATGAGGTAGATTATTCCATTCTCGAAGAAAGGAAAAAAGACTGGAAAAAACTCTCGTAAGTTACGCATAGTATAGTGTTGGCGTTTGATTGCTACACAAAAAAATTCGTATTTGTTTCTGATAATATTCCTGAATTATATGGGCTTGATTCCCATAGATTGTTTATAGACGGGCATCAGCCAGTAGTAGAGGTTATACATCCGGATGATATATACTACGGATTACTTGTAAGAAAGAAAATCTATTCGATATTGAGTTCGTTCTCCAATGAAGAAAAAATGAACTATAAAGCCATTCATGAAATGCGGGTGAGGAATCTACGAGGTGAGTATATCCGTATAATAGAGCAGGAACAGATTGTTGAGTTAGATAAATCAGGCAATATTTGGCTTATGTTGTCAGTTATTGATGTTGACGCAAGCCATGAATCAGAAATTATTAAAAGCCACCTATATAACTTTAAAACTGGAGAACAGATTTTTATAGATTTATCTGATACATTGGATGAACCTTTAACAAATAGAGAGTTGGAGGTTTTGCGTTTGATGAAGCAAGGCTTGTTAAGTAAAGAGATAGCAAATACTTTGAAAGTTAGTATAAATACCATAAATAGCCATAGACAGAATATATTGCAAAAGCTAAAAGCTAATAATTCGATTGAGGCTGTAAATTTTGCTCAAAGATTAGGTTTGTTTAATAAATAAGAGTATTTATGAAATGAAAAGACAAGTTTTGTCATAATCTGATTATTTATAAATAATCAGATGGAAAGCTTCTTAAGTTGTTTACACCAATCTTGAAAATATAAAATTAATCGATTTATATCATTTTTATCAGGTATAATGCCATTATGCGCAATAATATTTCTAACTCTTTCAAGCTCTTCAAATCGTAGTTCTATGAATTTTAAATCAGCAATAAAGGGCGTGAATAAATTTTCGTATTTTCGTATAATTTTTAATAAATCGCTCCAATCCAAATAAAATAGAGGGGATGTCCCTCGTTGGCAAATCCATTTCAGTTTTTGCTCACGCGACATGCGTTCTTCTACTTTCTTTTTAAAATCTGTATTTTTTATAATATTCCACCAGTCCTCACCAAAATTTGATGAAAATATTTTTAATATAAAATGCCTTGCAGAATTTTCAAAACAAAAAATAATTAGATACAATTCTGCCATTTTATGAGCATTTTCAATATCTGTATTTTCTAAAAAAGGAGTATTTTCTAAAGATATTTGGAGTTGAATTTTCGTTTCATCTTCAAATAAATGGTTGAATTTCTGGTCTAATACCTCAAGAATAGCTCTATTGAGTTTATAATTACCATTTTCACCCTTTGTTATTCTTTTATCTAATCTTAAATGTTCCGATAATCGAAATTTATTATATTCTGGCAAGTGAGCCTGTTTAAAATAATTATTTATTTCATTTATAGATATTGAATTTCTATTTGATACCTTTTGGTGATACCAAATTATTAAAACAGCAGCATCTATTTTTTTCTTTTGAAATGCAATTTCAGAAGCTTTGCAAAAGTCATCAAATTTCAGTTTCATCATTACTTTCTTTCTTTTTTCCTCTCTTGCTTGTACGTGAAGTACCTAATTTCCATTTATCTTCTATTTCAGGATTTAGAACTTCTAATAAAAATTCTTTAGCCGCATCTCTTCCCGGAGCCTTTAGTTCAACTTTATCTTCCTTTACACCTACTAAATTATTATTAATTAACCAAGTACGCCAATTGGAATCTTCTAAGCTCGCATCTCTTAAAATTTTAGTTAAATCTATTCTTTGAACTTCTTCAATACCTAATTTATATTGATAATACATAAATAGCAATGTTAATCTTATACCCGCATCTCTTTTAGATTTGGCTTTCAATCTTGTTTCTTGTAAGGATGTTTTTCCATTGCTATTTTTGAATACTTGATTAAGTTGTTCCAATTCATCGTCTACGACTTCTACCGTATCTATATTCTCTCCTTCACTACTATTATGAGGAAGTAAGCTTGCAGAGATTTGTGTCTTTGATTTAAATGTATTTTTAACAGGTAATTTGTCGTTTATAATCAATCCAATAGCTTCACCTATACTACCACCAACTGTATCAGTAAAGCATGCTTTAAAAGAACGTGAATTTTTAGTCTCTGAAAATTCAATAGTATTCATATTTGCATTAACTTCTATATTCAATGCTTTTCCACAATTAATACATACCTTTGCATTGGGAAAGAGAGGTTCATTACATTCTATACACCTAATTTGTTGGGTACAAAATGGGCAAAATTTAGCGTTATCTGGTATATTCTGTTTGCAATAAATACATTCCATAACAATCTGAGTGTTTAATTAATAGCACAAAGATATATAATTTTTAGATATGTTAAAGTCTTTATTATGCAATATTTCATTAAATGCCTTGTTTTCGCAGAAAATTATTATCTTTGCAACAACTCAAACAACCACCGCAACACCAAGCAATCTAAAGAATTGCACACGTGGGGTTATTAGTGGGAGAAAGAATTAAGAGCTTGCTAAGATATTGAATATGTGAGGAATAAATCTAAGGTTCATCTTCCGTACGCACCGCATCTAGAAAATAATTGCTATCTCTTTTTTCCATCATATCCCCATTTTATATAAATGGCTCCCCAGGCAAATCCAGCTCCGAATGCGGTGAGAATCAGACTATCTCCTTTTTTGAGTTTATCTTCAAAATCCCAAAGGCAGAGTGGAAGAGTGCCTGCACTGGTATTGCCGTATCGTTCGATGTTAACCATGACCTTTTCGACAGGAACTTCCAAACGTTGTGTTACGGCAGTAATAATACGTTGATTAGCCTGATGGGGAATCATCCAGTCGATATTGTCTTTGCTTAGATGGTTTCTTGCAATAATAGATTCACAAGCATCTGCCATGTTAGATACTGCATATTTGAATACGGTGCGTCCTTCTTGGTAGATGTAGTGCATTTTATTATCCAATGAATAATAAGAAGGGGTGCATACGGAACCACCGGCTTTAATATGTAAAAAAGGTAATCCTTTACCATCTGTTCTTAACACAGCATCCATAATACCTAAATCTTCAGTAGTAGGTTCAAGCATGACGGCTGCTCCGCCATCGCCAAAAATCGGACAAGTTGCCCGGTCAGTATAGTTTATTATTGACGACATCTTTTCAGCACCTACAACTACCACTTTCTTGTAATTTCCGGAACGGATAAAATTGGCTCCTGTCTCCAATGCATATAAAAAACCACTGCAAACGGCCTGTATGTCGAAAGCAAAAGCTCTTTTTAGTTCCAGTCTCTCACATAAAATAGAAGCAGTGGAAGGAAGGCGGTAATCAGGAGTTGTTGTAGCTACAATTACCAGATCAATATCATCTGGACTTGTGTGGGTACGTTTTATCAATTGTTTGACAGCTTTACGAGCTATGTAAGAAGTTCCCAGTCCTTCATCTTTCAGAATACGCCTTTCCTTAATGCCAATACGCCCCATAATCCATTCATCGGTGGTATCTACCATTTTGGATATCTCATCATTGGTTAAGATATAATCGGGTACATATCCTCCGACTCCTGTAATTACTGCGTTTATATTTCCCATTTGTTTTATCTAGTTTGGTAAATTGAATAAGGAGGTTGATTCAAAAATAAGAATGCGGGCGCAAATATATGGAAAAGAGACTGAAATCCAATACTAGTTTGTAATACTGTAGCCTTTTTAATTAATAAAAAAGAATATTTGACCAAAATCTGTCTAAAATTTTAATTGACTACCTTTGTATAAGGTAATTGACTATCGTAAACGCTTGATTAATAGAGAATCGTGAGTGTTGTATGGATTAGATAATCTTTCGATAATACTTTCATCGTACATCTTATTGAAGAAATACCGCGTGCGACTGCGTTTCCAACCCCATAATTTTACCCAATGAGCGATGGACATTACAGACTCACCCTTCCGACATTGAAATGTGTACTGGTGATGTGATATTCCACAGTACTATAATTGACATGGTTAATACCAAAATAAACGCGTCAAAGTATCCTGTTGCATTTTTAGTTACTTTTATTTGCTCTTCGAATAAGACTTTAGGGAGGAGAAGGTATCTCTTAAGTATTTCTGCTAGTAGATTTAATTATGTTTTGGCGGAATGCTTTCACTGCTGAACAATTATGCTGATAGCTGGGAAAATAAGCTACTGTCACTTCAGACAGTACATGGCAGCCATGAAGCAGTCAGTCAAAAGATGGATTATCCATTGTTTAAAATATTTAAATATTATGCAAAAATATAATTCGTTTCACCGGAAGGAAAAAACGATCTTATAATGCTGGTAATTTAAATGTGTTATAAGTATGAATATTTTTTAAATAAAAATCTAATTATTTAAACAATCTTCTCTATATTTGCAGGTGAAATTAAATTTTATATGGCGTTTTGCCATTTTAATAATCAGTAATGTCAAGCCGTTTATATATAACTAAATTTTATAATATTGAAAGAAATAGAGACCATAAAAGATCGTTTACAACGAAAGCGAGAACACTACATCCATCAGGAAGAGAAAATGGAACAAATGAAATGTACAATGCAAAATACTGGTGAGGAAATAGAGCAACTGGAATATGTTCTTAGTGAAATGGAACATATATCGGATATGCATCGTGAACCACGACTAATTCTCAAAGCCAAAGTGGGAGATGTGTTTGCATATCTCTGCCGGGTGTTTGAGTTTTTGCAGCATCGTTTAAAGCTGCATTTCAAATATAAACTGGCATGTGAAGTCATCTTTGCCCGTTATCAATATCAAAGTCGGTCGCATACTCCCAGGCGGGAATATCAAAGTTTTGCTACCATATTGACTTATTTTATACGTGAAAGAGGAATGACGGACGAGTGATTTCAAAAATATCGAAATATAGAGATAATAACATGAAAAACAAATGTTTTAGGAACAGAAATGACGAATTTGATATTTTTTCCTTATTTTTGTGTGTCCATTTTTGAATGATATGATACAGATAATACGATTAAAAGGAAAAGATAAACACTTATATCGGCTTCTGGCGCCGATGGTGATGGATCCCGAAGTGATACGCGCAAACAATAATTACCCTTTTAAGACGGGCGAAGAGTATGTGTGGTTTATTGCTATTGAAGATAAAGAAGTGGTGGGCTTCCTACCGGTGGAACAGAAAAATCGGAAGAAAGCTGTAATCAATAATTATTATGTGAAGGCAGAAGACACCGAACGGGAGGAAATCCTGTCGCATTTGTTGCCTGCCGCCATTGCGGAATTCGGGCCTGAGAGCTGGTTGCTCAATTCGGTCACACTGGTACAAGATAAAGAAACATTTGAAAAGTTTGAATTTGTATCCATGGACAAGAAATGGACACGGTATGTAAAAATGTATAGATAACTTATGACGAAAAAGAAAATAGCAGGCACAAAGAATGTATATGAATTAGCACAAGAACGACTGAAAGTTATATTTAATGAATTTGATAATATATATGTGTCATTCTCTGGAGGTAAAGACAGTGGGGTACTGCTGAATATGTGTATTGACTATATTCGGAAGAATAAGCTGAATATACGTCTGGGAGTTTTTCACATGGATTATGAAATCCAGTATAAAATGACCATCGACTATGTAGACCGGATACTGGAGGCTAACAAGGATATTTTGGATGTGTACAGGGTGTGTATTCCTTTCCGTGTGGCTACCTGCACTTCGATGTATCAATCCTTTTGGCGTCCCTGGGAAGATAATAAAAAGAATATATGGGTTCGTTCCATGCCTAAAAAGGCAATGACCAAAGATGATTTTCCTTTTTATAATACAACCATGTGGGATTATGAGTTTCAGATGCGTTTTGCGCAATGGATACATAACAAAAATGACGCAGTACGCACTTGTTGTCTGATCGGAATCCGTACACAGGAAAGTTTCAACCGGTGGAGATGTATCTATATGAGCCGCAAATTCCAGATGTATCATAAATACAAATGGACTTCAAAAGTCGGGAATGATATTTATAATGCCTATCCTATATTCGACTGGAAGACGACGGATGTATGGACGGCCAATGGAAAATTCCAGTGGGATTATAATACTTTATATGACCTTTACTATCGTGCTGGAGTCAATCTGGAGCGTCAGCGTGTAGCGAGTCCTTTTATTAATGAAGCGCAGGAGAGCCTACAACTTTACCGGGTGCTTGATCCTAATACTTGGGGCAAAATGGTCGGAAGGGTGAACGGCGTGAACTTTACCGGTATGTATGGCGGTACTCATGCGATGGGATGGCAGTCGGTGAAACTTCCCGAAGGATATACATGGCGCGAGTTTATGTATTTCTTGTTGTCCACTTTGCCGGAACGGGCGAGGAAAAACTATCTCCGTAAACTTTCAGTAAGCGTGAATTTCTGGCGGACAAAAGGCGGATGCCTGAGTGATGCCACCATTCAAAAGCTGATTGATGCGAAAGTACCGATTATCGTTATGGACAACAGTAATTACAAAACGTTGAAAAAACCGGTACGTATGGAGTATCAGGATGATATTGACATTCCGGAATTCAAAGAAATACCTACGTATAAGCGAATGTGTGTTTGTATTCTCAAGAATGATCATGCCTGCAAATATATGGGATTCTCACCTACAAAGGAGGAGATGAGTAAGAGAAGCCAAATTATGGAACAATATAGAATCATAGTATCATGAGTGTAGATAAAAGCCCTGTTTACGAGGTAAAAGCGGTACCCGTAGAAAAAGTATATGCGAACGATTATAATCCGAATGTCGTTGCACCGCCTGAAATGAAGTTGCTGGAACTCTCTATTTGGGAAGATGGCTTTACGATGCCATGTGTATGTTACTACAATAAAGATGAAGACCGTTATATCTTGGTGGATGGTTACCATCGCTATACGGTATTGAAAACTTCCCAACGAATCTATAAGCGTGAAAACGGTTTGTTGCCGATTGTGGTGATAGACAAAGACTTGTCTAACCGTATGAGTTCGACCATCCGGCACAACCGTGCGCGTGGAATGCATAACATTGAACTGATGTGCAACATTGTTGCAGAGCTTGACAAAGCAGGTATGTCCGATCAATGGATAATGAAAAATATTGGTATGGATCGTGATGAATTGTTGCGCCTGAAACAAATTTCAGGACTTGCAGATCTGTTTGCTAATCGCGAATTCAGTATTCCTGATGAGGTAGCACCTACGGAAACTGAGCGTAAAACCTTATAATCTGATAGTTATATATATACAGAAATTGAACATTCTGTCATTTAGGCGCAAATTATGCAAGTTATTAGCCTATTTTGTTGTATAAAATAGCTATGCCTTTTGTCTAATTTGTGCCTGAGTTGTGTCTAAATGACACGGAAAACTATAACTTCCCTCCATTGTCCAAGTTTTTATGAAAGAAACTTGTGAATTTTAAAATGTTCGCATATCGAAAGAAATGAGAATATTGAATATTTTTGTTGTGAATTTCGTAACCTCGTTATTCGCTACCTGCATAATTAGCCCCTTTATTCTGAGTTGATTCTCTGTAACAGAAATGAATACAATTTTGTATCTCCTTTAATATTCCGAAATTTGCAATATGAGATTTGGACAAAAATATTGTCCTGAGAGAAAAGCAAAAAGAGAAGTAAGAGATATACGAAAAGTAGAAGAAAGTACATTAGAGAATTGATGAGAGAAATAACAAGACTTACAACCAGTTTTTTATATTTGATTTTTTTATTATCTGCGGTGGGGTGTGTGCAGGAGTTGAATGTGATTAGCATTCTCATCCAATTAACACCGGAGGTGACAACTTGTGCGGATATATATGCCAGGTTGTTGACTAAACCGTTGAGCAATTCTTTGCTTTGCCTTCTGTCTTATAGTGATACTCAAGAATCTATCCCCATGAATTATATTATGTATGAGTCCGGCATTCAGAACAACACCTGTCTGAACATTCAAGGGACTTACAAAAGTCAAGACTCTTATTACAAGATACCGATAGTCACTTCCATTGGTCTGGTGATAACACCGGTAACAGTTGGGAGCTCTGACTAGCTGATGTGGTATGAAGGAAGACAAAGAGAAACAGGTGGTAAGATGATATGTATATAACATTAAAAACAGGAAATTTGGAAAAAGAAGTTCATATTAGACAAAGGAAAGCTGTTCCTGCTGCGGGAAGTACGCTTCAGCTCATGCCTACTGGAAATTCAAATTCAGAGGTGTATGAAATCAACTATTTCTGCCTTACGGGCGAAGTGGATGAAAGTGCTAAAAATTGGATTCGCCTGTATTCTTCCGTAATGCCGGAAGAACATACAGGAGAAGAACGCATTATCGTTGAAGACGGTAAGATATACATTAAGGTATTGCCCAATATAGAGGCGGATTCCAGAAACGGAATCGTACATCTCACAACAATGGTATCTTCCGCTAGAACGGGTATCAGTAATGTGCAACGCATAAAAATAGATGTTACTCAATTAGGGCAATAAACAACAGTAAATGTGATATAAATGAAGAAAGTTGCTATACTCATATTATTCATGCTCGGATGTGCTATTTCCGAGGGGCATGCCCAGAAGGTTGCGCTGAAAAGCAATCTGTTGTATGATGCTACTACTACCATGAATTTGGGGCTGGAGATCGGACTGGCGCGTAAATGGACGCTGGATATTCCGATCAATTATAATCCGTGGAAACTTTCCGACGGCAAACGTCTCCGTCATTGGGGAATACAACCCGAGGTCCGTTACTGGTTTTGCGAGAGTTTTCGGCGTATGTTTGCCGGAATACACGGACATTATGCCGATTTCAATGTAGGAGGGTGGCCCGACTGGTCTTTTATCAGTAACAATATGCAGCATACGCGTTATCAGGGATATCTTTATGGCGGTGGCTTTTCCGTAGGATATTCGTGGATTCTGAAAAAGCGCTGGAGCATAGAAACGTCTGTTGGAGTGGGATATGCGCACATTGTATATGATAAGTATCCTTGCGCTACCTGTGGTACGAGATTGAAGGAAAGCAGCAAAAACTATTTCGGGCCTACTAAGGCAAGTGTGTCACTTATTTATGTAATTAAATAATGAGGAATATGATAATAAGAAAAATAGGTTTCCTTGTGTGTATGTTGGTGGTTTGCAGCCTGAATATAAACACAGCTATGGCTCAGTCTCGCTCTTACGAAGGTGGCATTACTGTGAATCCTGTGCGGTTGGAACAGAAAGGTGAATTTATTCATGTCGATATAGATTTTGTTTTGAATAATGTGAAAGTGAAATCTGCCCGGGGAATGGATTTTATTCCGCGGCTGGTGACTCTCGGACGCACTCAGAATCTTCCGAAAGTTTCTATTAAAGGTCGTGACGAGTATCTGGCGTATGAGCGTGAGCTTGCGTTGATGAGCGCCAAAGAGAAGAGAAACTACGAGAAGCCATATATAGTGGAAAAAGCTGGAAAACTAAGAAATGATACGATTCGGTATCAATATCTGGTTCCGTTCGAATCATGGATGAAGGATGCGCGTCTGGACGTGCAGCGTGACGAATGTGGTTGCGGCGAAACGACATTGATGAACATAGAGGAATTTGGCAAAGTGACGTTGGAACGTGTATGGACGCCTTACGTAGTAGCTCCTCAGTTTGCTTATCTGCAACCGAAAGCGGAAGAAATCAAGCAACGTGATATTCAAGCGGAATGTTTTCTGGATTTCGAGGTGAATAAAGTCAATATTCGTCCTGAATACATGAATAATCCTCAGGAACTGGCTAAAATCCGCAAGATGATCGATGAACTGAAGTCCGATCCGAATGTGAAAGTGAACCGTCTGGATATTATCGGTTATGCTTCTCCAGAAGGAACATTGGCAGCGAACAAGCGTCTGTCTGAAGGGCGGGCCATGGCGCTTCGGGATTATCTGGCATACAGATACGATTTTCCGAGAAACCAATACTACATTGTCTTTGGAGGTGAAAACTGGGACGGACTGGAGAAGGCGCTTGAAACAATCGAATTGGAATATAAAGACGAAGTGCTGGATATTATCAGGAACATACCTATTGAAAAAGGAAGAGAAACAAAACTGATGCAACTTCACGGCGGAACGCCTTACCGGTACTTGTTGAAGTATATTTTCCCAAGTCTGCGTGTGGCTATCTGCAAAGTGAATTACGAAGTGAGGGATTTCAGTGTGGAGGAAGCGAAAGAGATTATCAAGACGCGCCCGCAGAATCTGAGCTTGAATGAAATGTTCCTGGTAGCTAATACCTATCCGACAGGCTCACAAGAATTTATTGATGTGTTCGAAACGGCTGTCCGGATGTATCCGCAGAGTGAAATTGCAAATATAAATGCTGCTACTGCCGCTTTATCACGCAATGACTTGGTTTCGGCCGAACGTTATCTGGGTATGGTGAATTCGAATAAGAAATTGCCGGAATATAATAATGCTATGGGAATATTAATGTTAATGAAGGGAGATTATGAATTATCGAAGAAGTATTTGAAGGTTGCAGAGCAGTCAGGTCTGGATGCAGCTAGGGGCAATCTGGAAGAATTAGTCAGGAAGAAGGCTAATGCTGCCGAAATGAGAAAGAATAGTAAGTAAAACTTACTGATTAAGTGGGAAATTATATATGTATTAATTCTAATAATTTTTTGTATTATGCTAAAGATTAAATCAATTTTAGTTTCGTTGCTGGCTGTTGCGGCATTGGCAAGTTGTTCAAATGAGAATTTGGGGGAAAATCCCGGAGTTGATGGGGGGATAGGTTATGATGTAGCCTACGTATCAATTAGTATGACTAATCCAAAAGTACCGGGTTCACGTGCTTCTGGCGAACAACCGGCTTTGCCGGCGGAAAGCGCGATTAAAGAGCTTTATGTGATTACGTTCAATGCGAGTAAAGTGGTGACTAAGGATGCAGATGCAACTAAGTATGCCACGATATTAGGAGCCGGTTCTTTCGGGACAAATAGTGGAGTTACGACTCCGAATACTCCGATAAAGGTGGGTACGGATACTAAGTATCTGCTTGTTATTGCCAATCCGGGTTACCAATTAAAGAGTCGTTTGGATGCTATTGCAGTAGGTGCAACATATGCTACCATCAATACAATGATTACAGTTCCTACACAGAGTGGTAAGCCTAACAATGCTTATCTGGTAGAGGAGGTTGTGCACTCCAATGGTTGTGCAATGATTAATGTCGGATTCTTCGATGATTCCGATTCAAATCCAGACAATCATGCATGGAAAGAAGAATGTCTGCTCGATGTATCGGACAAGATTATTTTGGCCAGCAACTATAAAACGGAAGCGCAAGCTCTGAATGCGGCGAAAAGTAATCCGGCTACTCTTGAAATAGAACGCCTTGCCGCAAAATTGGAGGTTATGATTGGCAGTTCATTAGAAGTCGGGCCTTTTGCAGATGTAACAAATGCCAGTCTTGGACAGTTTGATTTTGGAAATTGGACTATAGACTACTACAACTCTCTGTTGTTTCCTTTTGCAAAGAAGACTACCACAGCATCGTCTCATACTACCGGATTCTATAAAAGTAACTTCTATACAGTCGACCCTAACTTTACGACTGCGGGTGGAACCGAATATCTTACAGGTATTGTCAAGAATACACTTGATGCTAACCGCGAACCTCTGGTAGAATGGGTTGCTGAAAGTGTGACTGCGGGTGATAATTACAAATACTGCATTGAGAATACGATGGCCGAAGGATATCAGAAGTTCGGTGCAGCTACGCGTCTGGTGCTTAAAGGCAAGTATGCCCCTTGGAAGGATGATAGTGATTTTTCTTTAGGAGATGACTGGTATCGTCTTCCTAACGGAACTAGCTCTGTAAACTTCAAGAATTTTGCCCTGTTACTAGCTGCTTATATAGAGGCTAAAACTAAAGAAACAAACACGCAACCTATGACTGCTCAGGAGAAACTCTTGGTTTCGGCATGCGAACTGTTTTATAACCAGATAAAATCTGAGCTTACCACCTCTGATCCGGGTAGTTTCGCTCTTCTTACGCAGACTATTATTGACGACAACAATATTCAGAATGGTGGTGAACTATGCAAAGAAGAAGGTTGCATCTATTGGTATCCAAAGAGTCTCAACTATTACTACTATGAGATTCGTCATGACAATACAGCTGACTCTTACATGGAGTACGGAAAATACGGTGTAGTGCGTAATAACTATTACACGCTTACGCTGACAAAGGTGAATGGTAACGGTACACCGTGGTATCCAGGTGGTGGTCCCGAAGATCCGGATGATAATGAAGATATCGATAAGTTGGGTGCTTATCTCCACTTTGAGATTAAAGTTGCTCCGTGGATATACTGGACTACAAATTTCGAAATCTAAATAAACTCTTTGCTTTCAAAGAAAACAGGGCAGTGCAGACTGCCTGCCCTGTACTTTTTTTTAATAGATATTCCGTGCGGAACAGACCGCCGAAAAAAGTAAAAAACAAGCCGGTGACAGGCTTCCCAAAAACAGCACTGAAATATACCGGCGCATTCGAGATGCAATGAAATACAAAGCGCGCCCCAAAAAGAGGAAATAACCGGAGGTCACTAAATGGAGATCTCTGACAATATAAAATGGCAAACCGATAGGGTTGCCCCCTAAAAGAAAAAGATATGTTCGGAAAAACTAAATCGCTGTTCCTTATCGTTGCTTCGATGCTATGTATGGCTTCGTGCGACAGTATACGCGAAGACCTGCCACGGTGCGAACTTTGGTTGGAATTTGTATTCGACTATAATATGGAATATGCGGATGCATTTAATCCGCAGGTTAAATCGGTGGATGTACTTGTGTTCGATAGCGATGATAAATTGCTTTTCACCAAAAGTGCCGAGGTTGCTGCGCTGGTTGGTGGAAACCGGATGTCGTTGACCGACGAGCTCGATTTCGGAAGTTATAAAGTACTGACCGTCGGAAGTCTGTCTGACAGATTCCGGCTTTCGGACCATGCAGGTAATAAACTGGCACCGGGAACAACCACCCTTCAACAGGTCATTGTATCCCTGAAGCGGGAGACGGATGTTGTTAATTTCGAGTTTCAGCATCTTTACTTCGGAGAGGTTGTGGAAGTGGACCACCTGCCATCCAGTACCGACCATAAAATTTATCCGGTGAACCTGATACGTGACACCAATCGGTTTAATCTCGCGTTAATGGGATTTGAGGAAAAAGCAGTGGATGGTACGCAATATACATTTGAAATTCAGGCGCCGGAAAATGCAGTTTATTCCTGGAAAAACGAACCCGCAGGACAAGGGCCGGTTACTTATGTACCTTATTATACAGGTCCGGGTGAAATATCCGACGTGGTTATGTCCGCACGCTTGAACACGATGCGTTTGCTCAACAGAAGCGGATGGAATTATAAATTTATTATAAGGAATGCGGATACCGAAGCCGAGGTCTGGAGCTACAATCTGATGACACTCCTGAGCATTGCCCGGCCGGTTTCCCGTTACGATGGAACGGAACTCCCCTTTCAGGAATATCTTGACAGGCAGAGTGAATGGAACCTGATATTTACAGTTGTTGAAAAACCCGGAGGAGGATTCCTTCAAATTGGTATTGTCGTGGGGACCTGGATTTATTGGCTCCACGGGATGGAAGTTTAAGAATGAGAAAAAAGCTATTACATATCATTTGTCTGGCATCCACCATCCTTTTGTTCTCATGTAGTAGAGAAGCTGATGTGGCTTATGAGTTGCCTGCCCATACTACCCGGGCGCAACTTAGCATCGACTTGGTGAACAATGGGGATGTGGAACAACAGGAGAAGATAAACTCCATGCGGTTTATCGTATTCGGCAGCACGCCCAGTGGCGTGAGGCTGGATGTGAATGAACACATCCTGTTGAGTACTCCGGAGACAGCTACTGATATAGATGCGCAACTTCTCAAAGTGACTTCCAGTAATGATATCCTGGTCGTAGTTATTGCCAACGAACCGCAGAGTCTCACAAGCAAACTTGACGGTATAGCCAATCTTTTGACGTTGCAAGAGATGATTTACGATATCTCCAGCATACTGAACAGTGACGGGCAGATCATTTCGACGACCGGAATGCCAATGACAGGAGTGATCCGGGATATATCCATAGCACCTGATGAAACCAAAACAGTGCAAATGGTGATCGAACGTGCCGTAGCCCGGGTAGATGTCTTTATCGAAGCCATAGACGGCGGAGCGGTGACCGGATATACTGCCGGAAGCACCAGTGTCACCTTGCACAATTTCTCCCACGATAGCTATTTCGTGATGGGAAACGTGGACAACGGCACGCGTGATAACGCCGACTCTTCAAAAAACTACGGAAAAGTGAAGGAAGATGTGTCGGAAAGCAATTTGTTAACGCATAGCTGGACGGCTACGACTACAGAAACCTGGGCATATTCATCGGCTTCCGGAGCTGAAAACCGGAAGTTGCTTTGCTCGTTCTACACAGCCGAACGCCTATTCAAGTCGGATTATTCCGACCGACTGTCTATCAGTATGGCTAATGTCCCGAAAGGACCTTCGGACGTCACTGGAATAACCGAGAAAGTAATTGAAAGCGTAACGAAGGTTGACGGCACAGGCAGTCCGACGGCGCAACCTTTTACGGAGATCCGTCGGAACAACGTGTATCAGGTAACGGCGCGCGTAGGAAAAATAGGTATTCAGATACTGACGATAAGCGTGGAAGATTGGGGTGAAAGACAAGACATTGATCTGGATATGGGTTTGTAATATCTTTCGTTGATTGTTTTTAATTTCGGAAAAGAAGTAAGATGATAAAGACTATTAATAATATTAGGATGATTATGGCAATGGCTGTCCTTTCGGCTGTCCTCTTTTCGTGTGTCAGAGAAGAGATGACGTGTGATAAGGAATTAATTGTTGTGCAACGTATCGGAGAAGGCGGCTATGTCTACACTCGTGGTGCGGCAATCTCTTCGAATACCGATCTGAAAGAAGAGACTTTCGGTCTTTACGGCTCACTGACTCCCAATGCTTCCGTTCCCCAACCATACTTCAATGCAAGTGCTACGGTTAACGCTGACCTGACAGCCACCATCTCGCCGTTGCAATATTGGCCCGGATTGCTGAATGCGAGCATGAAATTCTTCTCCTGGTATCCGTACAGCGATGCGAATGCACCTACTGCGAGTTTCACTGATCCTGAAGAAATGGTACTGAATTATACAGCGAACGTATCCGCCGCCAATCATGTTGATGTATTAGCGGCTATATCGGACCCTGTATGGGTTGAAGGTGTGAATATACACTTCTACCACACATTAACCAAGGTTACCTTTACATTCAAGAAAGTAGCTCCTGTACCGGATGAGGTGACTATCGAGAAAATAGAATTCCAGAATGTAGGAAAAAACGGTAACCTTGCGATGACTGAAATTCCGACCACCACGACGAAAAACGGCAAACCGAAGTTTGTCTGGAGCGATGTTGCCACCGGGAAGGTCGTTTCTACTCTCACCGACAACAAAACGGTGACCGAAGATGCCATCTTGATGGGGGATACATTCCTTATGCTACCGACCGACGCTTTCTCCGCAACCGCCAAAATCGTTGTTACCACCAACTTTGGCGACCGGGAATTCCTGTTCAGTGATATTATCGCCAGGAACCCGCACTCTTGGGAGTCGGGCGAGTACATCAACTACAATTTTACGATATCCAACGAAACCTATCAGCTTTCAGCCACCCCGCTTGAATGGACGGAAAGCCCGGTGAACGTGATTTTCGATAAACAGTATTATCTTAAATTATCGCAGACCAAGGTCCAGACGGCTGGTGATGGTGTCACTGTCAATATAGAAGCGAAAACGAATTATGATGCCAATCCGGATACGGGTTATCTGCCGGGTGCGTCATTAAACAAAAGTACTATGGATACGTGGCCAACGGTTAATATGACTCAGACATCCCTTTCGGGAGGTGTGTATACGTATAATATCCAGGTTGTGATGCCCGAATTTAATTCTGGAACCGTAACTAAACGGGAAACAGGCTTTTATATCAATGCCGGTAATCTGCGACACCATGTACTGTTGAGTCAGTGGGGAGAAGACGGAGAGTGGTTGACCTCGAATGTAGAATTGGATAGCAGTGATAATGGAACTGGAAATATGCGACGTCGCAAGCTTGTCTTTACTTCGGGCAATCCGGGAACGTGGGAGTGGAAGATAACCCAGATACAGGACCCGGATAGAATTCTGCTTAACAGTGAGACAATGCTCGAAACAAGTGGCGTGAGCGGTGACGCGGTTTACTTCTACTTCAAAGCCGATGCCGTTTCCGGTGATACGGCTATACTCACACTTACCAATACGAATGGTGATAATCTGCCAATAACGGTGACATTGATCGCACCATAATGGAGAATATGTAATATCAAAGTTTAAGGAAAGGAAATAGAAATATGCAATATGGGATTTCAATCATAAGAAAGTGCTATCTTTTGTCTGTTCTGTTGGTGACGGTAGGGCTTACCGGATGCGTACAGGAAGAATTAGGGTCGACACCTTCTCCGGCAGGAAACGGTATCCGGTTTACATTAACAGTTCCCGATGTAAATCTCCCGTCCGTATCTTCGCGTACGATGACCGGAACGGGAACAGCAAAGAAAGAAGACGAAATAGAAACGGTGGATATTCTTGTTTTTGATGCGTCAAAAACACCAGCGGTATTTCTGGAATGGGCCAGCGCTACAGGAGTCACGCAGGACTTAGCTGACAATTCCACTGTGAGTTTCTCTGCCAAACTTCCTTTCACCACCGCATCTACCTGTATTGTGGTGGTGGCAAATAAGGAACTTGACGGAATTGTGTCGGGTTTCACGAAAGGAGTGACTACCAAGGTTCAAGCAATAGAAGCGATGCTCCACACCCAGACCGGCAAATGGCTGGCAGACGGCTCGACGACTGGTGGGTATACGTGGATTCCGATGTACGGGGAGAAGGTAATAAGCAAAATTACTCCTTCGATGGGTCCGATAACCGGCATAAATATGAAACGTATGCTGGCGCGTATTGATATCCATAATAATAGTGTCACTTCGAATTTCACGGTCGAAGAAGTTTACTTGGCCAATTACAATACCACCGGATACATTGCTCCGCCGTGGAATACGAACGGACAGGTTGCTGAACCGGCTCCGGATATTCCGATTCTCCCTGCGGGAAGCGGTAAAATGACGGAGGAAGGGGACGCAATACTTTATTCCGTAAATGGTAATACACCCTACGATGGGGAGATTTATACCTTTGAATCCCCGGCGGCAGAGGATGCCGGTGGTGCGGGACAAGACGGAGAAGCGAGCCGTAAGGATGCTACTTGCCTGATTGTGAAAGGAAAGATCGGTACGGGTGAATCGACATTTTACCGGGTGGATTTTACCAAAATCGGAAATATAGGAGAGCAGGTGGAATATTTGCCTTTGAAACGAAACCATAAATACATCATTACCATTACCCAGGCGTTGGGAACCGGTTATGCAAGTTTTAGAGAGGCGTTGGCATCCTATACAGTCATGTCCAACCTGAAATTCCGGTTGATACACTATGACCGTGATAAGGTCAAAGATGTAGTCTACAATGGGCAATATATGCTCGGAGTGGGTGAATCGGAGGTCGCTGTAACTCAATACCAGAATAATAGTTATGCCATAGATGTTTTTACTGACAATCCCGGCGGTTGGAAGGCCACTGTTACTGCAGGGAGCGACTGGCTCAAATTTGAAGGTGGAGCCGATGCGGCATCGGGCGTTGCGAACGATGATACCCAACTCAAATTGAAGATTCCTTATTTTAATAATGAAACTATAGGTTTTGAGCGTAAGGCTACTGTTACGTTGACGGCAGGGCGCTTGACTCACAATATTGAAGTGACGCAGTATACGATAGATCCGGGAATTATCAAATTTGTCGATGCATACGGAAATGTGTTGGAGAAAGGTCTTTTTTTCCCGATTAGAAATCCCGATGGTGACGAACTTCCTATCGAACCACAGACGGTGTATGTCATGTTTTCCGTGGATAAGATAGAAGGTAAGCTTTATGGCACTGATGGTATCGATATCGTCCAATATAATGCCGGCGGTTTAATTCCGCAATTAAACAGGACGAACGCGATACCGTTCAGTGAAAGGGTGCAGGCATTTACCATACAGCCTAATCCGCGAAGAGTGGGCGATGGTTCTACTGAAGAGACAGGCTGGTGGTGGCGTTGGGACTTCATATTGTTCGACCTGTACGATAAGGAGGGATACCTCACTCAAATACAACTCCCCATCAATCAGGGGGAGCTGGAGTTTTCACTCCGATATATTCCCACTACGGTCAATAGTCGTACTTATAAAGTCAATCTGGGTGCGGAACAATATTTGCAATTGTTTGTCAATAACAATTGGGAAATTATGAATATTGAGGAATTGAATATAACGAATGATGATGGTACCGGACTGATTCGGACCGATCCGGATAATGATGTGATTTTAGGCAGAAAGAATGCGGACGAAAAGATGTATGTTGAGTCTATCGTAGGCTTTAATGATGGGAAGGGAGATGATGTGGTTGGTCACGGATACGATTTCAGACTGAAACTTCACCCCGGCAAGTGGAAAGAGGGAAAAAGCGGAACGATAAGAATCACGTTCAGAAATGTAATGCATACCGTAGAGGATGAAGAATTCCCGTTTTATCGTACGATTGACCTTCAGATGGTGTCCGAAACCAAATCTTACACAACTGCCGGAGAACCTCTTTTCCATCTTTATCCGCTTCGGTTTGATAACAGGATATATTATCAGGGAGTAGGCGATGCCAAGCAAAGTGTGGGACGGTTGGAAAATGTAGCCGATGCGGAGGAGGTCTGTAGGAATATAGGCGATGGTTGGCGGCTGCCTACTGCCAGTGAACTGTTGATGTCATTTGCCTATGAAAAAGCTTTGGGTGGCAATGCGGAGAATTATAATTATCATGACAGTCAGAATATATATGGATGGTATCAAAACTGGACCGGCAACTACTGGTCTTCATCATACTATGAGGCTAAAGGCTCTGGTACACGTTTTTGGATGGAAATGTCGGCAGGTTATTTGGATTCCGCGCCTGTTAGCAATAATAATTATTTCCGTTGCGTGAAGAATAATGTAAATAGCGGAAAGAAGTACCCTTATCTAACGGTAGAATCCTCGGGGGTTACTGTTGTCTCTCGCGATGCCAGTGGAGGAACGGATCCTTCGGTGTTATTTGCTTCCGGTGAAACTCCGGATTCAAGTGACGCGATGAATAAGGTTGCTCCTAAGTTTCAAATTGAAAATACCAGTAGTAATGGTAAAACTTGGTCGGAAGCAAAAGCGGCATGCGAAAGCAAAGGGAGTGGCTGGCGTCTGCCTACCCAGCGTGAGATGTTTTTGGTACTCAGTATGGGAGGAACCGTTACCAGCATCAAAAACCAAGGTTTCGGTGGTTCAACTACTTGGACAGGGAAGGGATTCGAGAAGATTAGTGCTGTGCACTGGACATTGACTTTACGCGAGGGCAACTATTGGCTGGCCGGACATAATAATGGTGAATTCGGCGCATGGACTACGGATGAATCCACAGATTGGGCTTGGTATCGTTGTGTGCGCACAATAGAATAAAAGCTAAAAGAGCTGTATCAGAATGTTGTTTGTCATCATTCTGATACAGCTTGTCTTTTCCCCCTTTTTTTATATCCTAAAATCTACAATTGTTTACAACGTATTGATAACTTCCAACTGCTTTTGCAAGAAAGCAATACGCTGTGCTTCTCCACTTTCTGATATCAGAATAGAGTGGCGCTTCAACGATTGAATCCAATTGCGTTGCATCTGGCAGATATACGAGCTTTGCGAATCCATCGAATTGATAGAATATACCCGCAGTAGGCTGACTTGGTAATCATGTTTCTCGATATAACTGTAAGTGGCTTCGAAACTGATATTGGACAGATAGAAAGATACCTTCTTGTTTTCGCTGAACTCTCCCTTTATGGACAGATGCTCTACCACGCCAAGTAACTGAAGAAGCTCTTTCTTCAAATGAATGACATCGTTCTTGCTTATCAGATTCAGACTGGCAAAGTACTTGATCTCTTTCACTAAAGAATAAAAGATATTTGTGTCCCAGATGAAAAACGTTTTTGGACACTGTCTTATACTTTCACTCAGTTTCTTATGTACATTGATGATCCGTTCGTCCACAGACATCTCCTCCAAAGAATGTGGCGTCTTTATATCTCCATTCTGATACATCCATCGGCAAAGGCGGAATTTAGACAAATTCTCATAGAAAGAATACAGTGTAAAGGGAAGTGAATTGGATGCAGTATACACCTCCGTCGTATTATCAGTTTTCACAAAGTCGAAAATTTTCAGATAACGATTGATTATTTCGTAGTAACTTTCCAGCGCACTGGAAGCATGAAGTAAGTTCAGATCGAAAGTTACTTTGTTGGATACATGGCTGCCGACAATCTGGTCGATAGAAATACCTAATTTCTGAGAAAGCAACGCTACTTCGTCTATTGTAAAAGACACCTCACCCCTCAATCTGCGATAGACAGCTTCCTTTCCCATGCATAAAATATCAGCCAAAGTATTGGCCAGATTCATATCTTGAGGAATTCGTTCCCTCATTGTAGATATTAATTCGTTTAGAATACCATTTTTCATTGTTTGTTCCTTTAATTTTAATGTTAATAATCTCAGTGATACATTCTATGCAAAATTACGTCTTGTGTTTGAAAGATTTGTGTGGTAAAACAGAGATGAATGTGCGGGTCTTTTTCTGATTGGGAATCAAGTGGGGATGATGGGAACAGGGAATGAAAAAAAGTAGATAAGATTCTTACCTACTTTCATTTATTGGAACTGAATTTTTTTTGAAGTTCTAATCTGCGAAAATAAAATTAAAGAGCGTCAATAATTTCTCGCTGTTGCTTAAAGAATTGAATACGCTGCATTTCGCCGCTTTCGGATATCAAAGTGGAGAACTTTTTCAGAGATTGAATCCATTCTTTCAAGGTACAGAAAATTTCGTTGTCCATCGTGGTAATGGAGTTGATGGAATAAATACGTATGAGGCTCAGTTGCAGATTATTGGTGTCTACATAGCTATATGTTGCCTCGAAGTTGATATTCGACACATAGATGCGTACACGATTGCCATCGGCTGTCTTGCCATTGATAGCCAGTTCTTCCAGTTCGTCCGCCAATAAGAATAATTCTTTTTTGATTTCTTCTTTCGTTTCGTCGGAGATGAGATGGATGCTGGCAAAGTATTGGATATCGTTGATGAGATGCTGGAAAATCATATTATCCCATATATAGTCTATGGAGTGAATATGTCGTGTCATGGCTACATAGTCTTTTTGGATATTGATCAGTTTCGTTGGAATTTCCAACTCTTCGAAACTCTTGCAATCAATATATTTATTCTGGTACATCCATTTGAATAAACGGAATTTTGCCAGAAGCTCATGCTTCAGATAGAGGGTCTGGGGAATAATATTGGCGGAAGTTCCCATTACAGAATTCGGGTCGTCCGGCATCATATTGATTAGCGAGACATATTTTTCAAGGATATTGTAGTAACTCTCGAACGGGTTGTCATAATCTACAATGTTTATATTGAACATGGCGTTCGATTTGAAGCTCAGTCCTATAACCTTGTCTAGTGATATACCCAGTTTTCTTGAAATAAGAGCCGACTCTTGCAAGGTGAAAGGTACTTCACCGCGCAATCTTCTATATACTGCCTCTTTTCCTATGTATAGTGTGTCCATTAACATATCTGCCAGTTGCCCTTTGAGCGGAAGCTTTTCCTTCATTGCTTCTATAAGGTTTGCATTTGGGTTATTTGTCATCATAATAGTTCTAATAAATAATACTTTTCTATTATAAACATTTGTCAGTGGCAAGTTGTTGCGGAAATTGAAACTATTTAAATCTTCTTTTTTTTAAAATATCCTCTCTGAAAATTGTTTATTTTAAGCAAATCGGTTACATTTGTGACCATAAACAAAACGAAGAGACAGCGTCTCTTTAGTAAACAATAGAAATAATTAGAATGAAAAGAATATTGGTAAGTGGCGGAGCCGGTTTTATAGGCTCTCATCTTTGTACACGGCTTATAAACGAAGGTCACGACGTGATATGCCTGGATAATTTTTTTACGGGTTCGAAAGATAACATCATTCATTTGATGGATAATCATCATTTTGAGGTGGTAAGGCATGATGTCACTTATCCTTATTCGGCGGAAGTAGATGAAATTTATAATTTAGCATGTCCAGCATCTCCCATTCATTATCAACATGACCCGATTCAAACAGCCAAAACATCTGTGATGGGAGCTATTAATATGCTGGGATTGGCAATGAGACTGGATGCCAAAATTCTGCAAGCTTCTACGAGCGAGGTATATGGAGATCCAATTGTTCATCCGCAATCGGAAAGCTACTGGGGAAATGTGAATCCGGTGGGGTACCGGTCTTGTTATGATGAGGGAAAGCGTTGTGCAGAAACATTATTTATGGATTATCACCGTCAGAACAATGTGCGTGTGAAGATTATCCGTATTTTTAATACGTATGGTCCGCGAATGTTGCCGAATGACGGACGGGTTGTTTCTAATTTTATTCTTCAAGCGTTGAATAATGAAGATATAACTATATATGGTGATGGGAAGCAGACACGCAGCTTCCAGTATATTGATGATTTGATTGAAGGAATGATAAGAATGATGAATACGGAGGACGAGTTTACAGGTCCTATGAATCTGGGGAATCCGAATGAATTTCCGGTATTGGAATTGGCGGAAAGGATCATTAGCCTGACCGGTTCATCTTCGAAGATTGTATTTAAGTCTTTACCGGATGATGATCCTAAACAACGCCAACCGGATATTACATTGGCTAAAGAGAAATTGGGTTGGCAGCCTACTGTTGAACTTGAAGAGGGGCTGAAGCATATGATTGAATATTTTAAAAATGTCTGAAGCATAAAAAAGAAAATTATGAATATGGAAATTAATCCTTCTGAATATAAAGTCCTTATTGTGGACGATGTGATTTCAAATGTCCTTTTACTAAAGGTACTTTTGACCAACGAGAAATTCAATATTGTGACTGCCGGTAATGGAACACAGGCGTTGGAACAAGTGAAGAAGGAAAATCCGGATCTTGTATTATTGGATGTAATGATGCCGGATATCAGTGGCTTTGAGGTAGCTCAACAAATGAAAGCGGACCCCGAAATGGCTGAAATTCCCATTATCTTCCTGACTGCTCTAAACAGTACGGCGGATATCGTAAAAGGATTTCAGGTGGGTGGTAATGATTTTATTTCAAAGCCATTTAATAAAGAAGAATTGATTATTCGTGTGACGCACCAGATTTCGTTGGTTGCAGCGAAAAGAATCATTGTTGCACAAACGGAAGAGTTGCGTAAGACTATCATGGGACGTGACAAACTTTATTCTGTGATTGCACATGACTTACGTTCACCAATGGGATCTATCAAGATGGTGCTGAATATGCTGATTCTGAATTTACCGAGTGATACAATTGGTGATGAGATGTATGAATTGCTGACGATGGCTAATCAGACAACAGAAGATGTATTCTCATTGCTTGATAATCTGCTGAAATGGACGAAGAGCCAGATTGGTAAGCTGAAGGTGGTTTATCAGGATATTAATATGGTGGAAGTCGTAGAGGGCGTAAGCGAAATCTTTACGATGGTGGCCAGTCTGAAAAATATTAAGATTGTACAAGATGTACCTGTCGAAAATGTGGCTGTTCGTGCTGATATTGATATGATCAAGACGGTGATCCGTAATTTAATCAGCAATGCGATCAAGTTTAGCAATGAAGGCTCGGACGTAGTGGTGTCACTGGCTGAGGAAGATGGTATGGCAATCGTAAGTGTGAAAGACACTGGATGCGGTATTGATGACGAAAATCAGAAGAAGTTGTTGCATACCGATACTCATTTCAGTACCTTCGGTACAAACAATGAGGAAGGTTCGGGACTCGGATTATTATTGTGTCAGGACTTTGTTGTCAAGAATGGTGGTAAGCTGTGGTTTACTTCAAAGAAAGGAGACGGATCTACATTTAGTTTTTCAATTCCATTATTGGAGAAGTAGGCGTCACTACAATTACATAGACTTAACAAATAAAACAGGGCACGATTTACATATTCATGTAAATCGTGCCCTGTTTTATTTGTTTCTACTTTCGCTCTATCGCTTACAGATAGCTTTAAAATCGCAATACGAACACTTTTTTGTGTCCTTTGTCTGCGTGAAAGGTTCCTTTTCATTAAATATCTCTTCTAATAATGCTTGCAGGCGTTCACGGAATTCATCTTCAAAGAAGGCGAAATTGTTTACTGGTATTTTCGGTTTGCGGGGTTCTCCCATTTCAATAACAGGCGAGTAACTTTCCGATGCTGCCCGATGAATGTAGAGCAGAGCAGGAGCTACCATTAATGATTGCTTCCGGCTCATGATAGCGGCATACAGGAAAGTCTGGAAGATATAGTTCGGGCGTGTTTCTGATGGCGTGAACAGTTGCTCGATGTTGGCTGGAATCTTAGGGCTTCCTCCTGTTTTGTAGTCAACGATCCGTAGGGTACTTTCTTTAGCATCCATACGGTCGATTGTCCCACCCAGACGGAGAGTGAACGGACCCTGTCCCGTTTGTATGGTTATCTCTTCTGAAACCTTCTTTTCCATGGCGACCATCTCAAAAGGAGTATATTGAAGGTCGTTGCGTAGTAATTGTTTCAGATAAGAAACAATTACTTTGGAGTTGATAAGTTGTATGCCGTTATATTCAGGCTTTTCTTCGGGAGCGACCCTGAATAATTCTTCTTTGAAGGCTTGATCAACGTAGTTTTGCAGCTTTATTTCATTACGTAATAAGCGTTCGATATCTTCTTTCTGTATCATTTTCCCATTGGCAGTTAAATCGGTGTATGCCAATTGGGCAGAGAGATGGAAAATGGTTCCAAACAAAGCTGAATCAATTTCTGCACTGACTTCATCTGGTGTCTTTAATCTCGCTACGTAACGGTAATAAAATCTCAATCGGCAATCAAGATACGCATTGAGGGCGGAAGGGGAGAGAATTACCGATGATGGATTAGTACTATCGTAAGCTTGGTAAATTCGTCTTAGCACTTCAGGCGTTTTCTCTATCTGTATCTCTTGGGTGCTTTGCGGGGATTGTCCGGCTTCCAGATATTCACGAGTGATATCATGCGGACCTTCCACGAGTAATTGTAGCATGAAGCGGGATTCTTCTCCACGGTTGAGACCGTCCGAGGAAGTATTGTAGAGCAGAGTGATATTTTCTGCCCGTTGTATCAGGCGATAGAAGTAGTAGGCATACACTGCATTCTTATGTTCGATAGTGGTCATGCCAAAAGCTTTCCGGAGGTTGTAAGGAATAAAAGAAGATTCTCCTCCGGATTTGGGGAGTTGTCCTTCGTTAAGAGATAATATGATGAGATTCCGGAAGTCCAGATTACGTGTTTCCAATACTCCCATGACTTGCATTCCGATAGCGGGCTCTCCATGGAAAGGAATATTGGAAGCTGTCAGCACTTTGGTTATCAGACGTTTCAGAGTGTCGGTACGTATACTTAGTTCTCCACTTTCAATTAAGCTGTAGAGGCGGTTGATTTTTGTATGGCTTTGGAAGAGGGATTCTCTATAAAGTTGATTGAAAATATCATTGTATTCCCCTTCTTTACGATAAATGGTTGAAATGTCCTTGATTAATTCAATCAGATAATCGCATAGCTCTTTAATGCCATTACGGGGAGTGAAGAGGGTGGTCAGGAAATCATCTTGCTTCAGTTCCGATGGAAGTGGATAGAAGCGGTTTGTTTTAGTTAGTTCGCGTTCCAGTGGACCGGCATGGGATGAGATTTGCTGAGTATAAGGATGTTTCAATATGGCTGATACTGCCTCGTAAGTGAATCGACCGGTATCGGAGCGATAACCATTGGTTTGTAGCTCCATAGCGGCATTAATAAAACTATAAACAGGAGTTTGAGCCAATGGGAATCCCATGGTGATATTGACATTCTTCACTTCCTGTGGAATGGAATGAAGTACGGGAAGCAGCAGGGCTTCATTGCAAAGTACTACGGCATTTTCTTTTTCCTTTTCTTCGGCAATTTGTGAATGATCGTCCGTAATCATTTTGATCCATTCGGGGAGGAAACGGGCTTGTGCATTTTCGGTGGAGGCGGAAATATAGCGTATTTTTTTCGGTTCTTTGAAGGTATCGAAAAAGCTTTCCGGGAGTTCGTTCGGAAATTCCCCCAGATTACGTTTCAGAAATTCTCCGGCTTCATGTTTTCTGATTTGTTGGGTGTAGAAAATATCGTAGTCCCAATAAAAGAGTGCTTTGCCTGCATCTTTCAGCTTTCTGAAAAATTCGTTTTCTACTTTGTTCAGTACATTGAAACCGACAAATATGTATTTATCGTATTTGAGTTGCTCGGTATCAAGTTGCTCAATCACATTCCGGTAGAGCATGCCTTCGTATGCAATACCTAGCTCTGTCAGGTTTTCCCGGTAACGATGGTAGATCGTGCCTAGCTTGTTCCAAAGGAAAATAAATTTCTCTTTGAGTTCGGTTCGTCTTTCAATAGAGAAATTCTGAAAAAACTGTTGAATGGCTTCTTCCTGTTCTTTATCAAGGAATTCATAGTCGTCCATCAGGTTCTTCAGATCTTGCAGATTACTGAATAGTTTATCGGCATCAACCATATTCTTATCCACATCATCAAAATCACTAATCAACAACTCTCCCCAGAAGTAGAAATCATCCAATGTTTCCTGACTCTGTGTTTCCTCTTTGAATACTTTATAAAGCTCACAAACTAATCGAATAGGGTCACCGCTTTTTTGTACTGATAGTTTCTGAAACAGGTCGCTGATACTCATGGCAGCTGG